>CAZHMV010000112.1:0-18738 GCA_964532665.1 uncultured Anaerolineales bacterium | reverse complement strand
TGCGCATCGCGATCAACTAATCGGCGCCGGCCATGCCCAACGCGTGCTGGACCTGCTAGCCCCGATCAACCCCCGCGACGTGCGGTCCTCAGACTGGGCCACCATCGCGGCGACAAAAGGTGAAGCGCGTGCATTCCTGAGCGATAGCGCTGGGGCCCTCACCCGGGCTGAGGCGGCAGAAGCAACAGGCTCGCCCCGACCGATTGCCGAGGCGGCCCCTCGACCGACGCCCGATCAGGCAGGTCCAGTCGATCGGATGCCCCAGGCCGCGCCGGCAGCGATGCATTCGAGGCGAGCATTGTGGGTTGGCCTTGCAGCGATTGCCGTCGTCAGTCTCATACTGCTTGTCGTCGTATCGACAAGGCTGTCCGCCAAAGGGGCCAGCCCCGAAAGAGGGACTGCTGCGAAGGCTGTGAGGAGCGCCACGCTGCCCTTCCGTGAGAATTGGGAATCAGGGATCGATACGGAGCGGTGGCTTATCTTCGGTGATCCGCAGCCGGCCGTCTATCCTGGTGAAGGTCGTGGCGAGTCCAGCACATTCAACAGCAACGGTGACGACATATTCGCCAGTGGACTGATCGCACGCGACGCGTTCGACATCACACGTGGTATTCGAGTCCAATGGTGGCTACGCGGTCATGGGGCGGGACCCCGCAAGTATTCCATTAGCCAACTGGGCTTCAGCACCTGCTCTCCCGACGACGACGCCGAACAGTGCCGCGACTGGGTGGCCTACATTGCAGCGAGTTACGCTGCGAATCAGATCACCTATGTCACCCCGCAGCAGCAGTGGCGCGAGCCGTGGGACCCGTTGGACGACGAATGGCATCAGTACAGCTTCACCATCCTGCCGAATGGGCTCGTTCGTTTCTTCCTGGACGGCCAGTTGAAGCACACCACGGATGCTCCCCTGGACCTGACTACGAACGAGTCACTCTGGCTCCATATCGAAGGTCGCTCGTTGAACTCATACTACTACGTGGATGACGTGGCGGTCTGGCCGGTGTACGACGGCTCTGTCACGGCGCGCTACCATTTTGAGGAAGAGTTCGCCAGCGCAGCCGGCTTCACGTCAACCCACCCGGAGTACGTCTACGTCGATGAAGCCAATGCCAGAGCGGTACTCAATATATCCGCTCGAGAGACGCGACTTTTGCGGCGTCCAATCCCCGAGTTATACACCGGCGACTTCCGTGTGACCGTCAAGGGACAATTCAACACATCTGACAATAACTGTGACATGAGCGTCTTCCTGACTCAGGGCGAACTGACGTTCGACAATCGCGGGGATGGGCCGCTATTACGCACCGCGTTCGCTTTTAACGGCGGAGGGTGTCCTAACTACTTCGATCACATCGACGCCATCTGGCGGTATCCCGATGGACAATACGCCAGGACAGCGCAGGGGTATGTGTGTGGCGGACCAAGTGGCACGGTGATCCCCATCCAGCGGGGTGTGCCATACACGGCCGAGTTACAGATTCTCAGCAGCGTGGGGATGGGGACGCTGACGGTGTACGATGATGCGGGGGAGTTGGTCGGGCAGTTGGTCGGGCCGGCCGGCTTCCAGTCGGACGTTGGCCGGCTGGACACGCTGTCCCTGGGCCACATTGGTCAGGGCGACTGGCCGGCGTGCAGCGGCTACATCGATTCGGTCCTGATTGAGACGATTGATCTGGATGGCCCTTGACTTGATTCTCCTCTGCGGTCTCTGCGCTCTCGGCGGTTAGCGACTGGATTGTCCAAAGTCCAATACTAAAAGGCTCTCCGCCGGCAGTGAGAAGCCTTCCAACACGCCCTCACCGGTGAGTGTGTCCCCCTCGCCGAACTTCTGCATCTCGGTGCTGGAACGGAAAACCAATACAGCGCGGTTGGCCGGCTCCACCACCCACACCCACTGCACGCCTATCACCATACACTCTGTACAGCCAGGCAACTATGAATCTCCGGGTCCCGAGTGACAACGGCAGCACCCAGCCGGACAGCCGTAGCACTGATCAGTCGGTCATGGAGTTCAGGAATAGTATCCAACTGATCCAGCAATCGCAGATCCTCAGCCGCGATGGGCTCGATGCGGTAAGGTGGCTGCTCGAAACAGGTAAGTTCTGCCTGGAAATCTACAGGGGCCTTGACCTTGCGTATCACTCCATAAAGCTCCAGCAACACGATGGGGGACAGCACAAGGGTCACATGCCCCTGGCTGGCCTAGTCGAAGACTTGCTGTGCAAGTGACGATAGCCGCGTCGGATCAGTGAGGTGCCAGAATATGGTATGCGTGTCAAGTACAAAGGAGGTGCTACTCATGCCGGCCCTTCCCATTCGTGCTCCCATGCGTGACGGATTTCCTGTAGCTCACTGTCCAGGTCGAAGTCAGTCGGGAACCAATCACGCCAGCGCCCTTCAAGAGTGGGATAGGGTGGTGCTGAGGGCTCCTGTGGCTGTATAACCAAGACGACTTCGACTTTGCCCGGTGCTAGATTTGTTGGTAGATCCAAGTGCAGCCGGCCATCTGTTTGCACTTCGGTCTCTATAGTCAGAGTCTTCATCATTTTCGTCTCCTCATTCACAGACACAGACTGGCATTCTGCATTCAGTTCAGTCCTCAAAGCATTTCCCCACCCGTGTGGTTCCCGCTGCTCAATGTTGATATCGCCGATGACTGTTCCAGCAATAGGGGTTAACCCTCAGCGAACACGAGGCTTCTCTCCGATGTAGGAATCGGGCACCTTCGCCTTGCCTGATGCGGCACTCTGATTGTAGCACGCCGGCCATCTGGATGCAAAACAGGTTGAAAGTTGCCGGAAAAAGGTTGAAAGTTGCAGGGCAAGCCCCGCAACCTTCAACGCGAATCTCTGGAACCTTGAGCCGAACTACTCCCCAATCGACAACAGCCGGCCTCCACTCCGCCCAAACACCTCGGGGAAGTAGAACTCCTGGGCCACCGTCGGGATCACGTGGAAGTCGCCGGGCAACGTGGCACGCATGGTATACGAATACTCGTAGGTGCCCTTGGGCAGGTGGTCGGCGAACAGGACCACCTTCTCGTCGCGCAGCTCGCTGCGGCTGTACCAGTTCCACCACCACCAATACGGGTTGAAGATTTCGCCCTCCGGTCCGAAGAATGTCGGCGACTGCCGGCTGAGATTTGGATCCATGGCCAGCAAGCTCGTGGTCGCCAGGCCGGTGTCGATAGCCTCAGCGCCGGCCGGCAGTGGGTCCTCCACTACCACGTAGTACAGGTCGTTGGGCGCGATAATGGTCAAATCGACGCGGATCACGTCGCCAATCGTCGCCTCGCGTACGTCTGGACACCCGACGCCGTCCTCACAGCTTGCCAGCGAGTACTTGCGTTGCACGATCACACCCCGGTCCGCCGGCTCGATCTCCTCCACCGGCAGATACACCTTCAGGTGGGCGGTGTAGTACAGCCGGCCTGGTCCCTCGCCGCGACCAATCGTCAGGAAAGATGGAGATTGGAGATTGGAGATTGGAAGATGGAGAATGGAGGATGGAAGACGGAATCCCCCTTCCCCTTTCCCCCTTCCATTTTCCACTTTCCCCTCTCCATTTGCTATCACTTGATCGTCGAGTGTAACTGTGTAGGCATAGTCCGCATCGAGCTCGCCGGTCACGCGCATCCAGTCGGTCAGGCCGATGAGCGCCCAGGCCGTCTCCTGGGTGGTCTCCCAGATGCCGTCCTTGCGGGCAACCATGAGCCAGCGCACGACGTTGGGAATCAGCGCGTTGTCGGAGTCTAGCCGGGCCAGCGCGTCCAGAATCACGGCCGTAGAGCGCGTGTCGGTGTTCATAGCCCACCAGTCATAGTTCTCCTCCTCCCAGTGGGCGCCGGTGGCGCTGAGGATGGCCGCGTTGTTGAGGTCGGACAGCAGGCTGTCGATGCGGGTGTCTTCTGGGTTTGTCAGCGACAGCGACAGGGACAGGAAGGCGCGACCGAAGTGGCTGAGCTTCTCGCGATCCTTGAAGAGGGCATCCAATGCCTGGCCTGGCGCTTTGCCGTCCTCGGCTAACACGTACAGCAGGAAGGCCTGCTGGTTGGCGTCGCGATAGTTCTTGAACTCGCGCGTTCCCTTCACCTGGTTCAGCAGGTACGACTCGCCGTTGCCCAGCACGTCGGTTCGGACTCCGAAGCCGGCCTCCCGCGCCTTGAGGAGCGCGAAGACCACATAGGCCGAGAGGTGCGGATTGCTCTCGTCGTCCTTCCACCAACCCCAGCCACCGTCCTCGTGCTGCTGGAGGTAGAGCTTCTCCAGCCCCTGCTCCACCAGCGCCGGCAGCGTCTCCACCAGGTCCGGGTCCTTGATGCCCAGCTCCGTCAGCGCGCGGTAGGTGAGCACGTTGGGCAGGAAGCGGCTGACCGTCTGCTCGGTGCACTCGTAGGGGAAGTGCTCCAGGTACTTGAGGCCATCCTGCATGGCCGCCGCCAGGCTTGGGTCGAGCCGCACGCTGAGTTCGCCCCGACGGTCACGCCGTCCTGAGCTTGTCGAAGGGTCGTAGCGCGGCGGCAGGGCGACCACCTCGGTTCGGCTGCCGGCCTCCGCCAGTTGGCCGGCCGTGCCCACGATGTCCGGCGCGGTGTAGCGCAGCACCAGCAGAGACCCATCCGGCCCCGTAGTGAGGCGCGGCTTGGAGGCATCCGAATACTGATCCGACACAGCGGCGAAGATCAACTGGGACTGCGCCACATCCTGGACGATCACATCCCACGTCACCTTCGTCTCGCCGTGGGCGTTCACCGTCACCGTCTGAGTAGCATCGCTCTGAAACGCGACGCCTTCGGCGCTCAGGCTGACCTTCACGTCCAGGTCTTCGTCGGTGTTGTTGGAGACCAGGGCAGCCAGTTCGGCACGGTCGTCCACCACGAAGAAGCGCGGGGCCACGGGCCGAATCAGCAGCGGCAGGGTCGCCACCACTTCGGACGTGCCCTCGCCAACTTTCAGCGGTGAGACCCCTTCGCCGGTTAGGCCGACGCCGCGCATCACCCAGGTGGTCAGGTTGTCCGGCAGGCTGACTGTCACCTGGCCCTTTCCGTCAGAGCCGGTTGTTACAATTGGGTTCCAGTAGGCGGTGTCGGCAAACTCTTCGCGCAGTTCAACACCTGGAGGTGGTGCTGCCTGCGGCGGTTCTGCCGGGACCGGCGCCTCCATTGCCATCCCCTTCTCGACAACCACCGTCGCCATCACCTCCGGCTGCGCTACCGGAGCACCTGTCTCAGCCCTGGCCCCCAGGTCTTCTTCGATCTCCTGCAACAGCCGGTTGACCGAAATCGCCAGGCCGCTGGCCGTCTGGATGCTGAGGCCGCGCCGGCCATAGAACGCCTCCTTGATGGCATTCGGCGTTCGCGGCAGCAGGCTCAAGATGGCCTTGTCCACCAGATCCAGCGACAGCTCAGCCGAGACGGGGTTGCCATCGGCGTCGGTGGTCTGGATGGTGTAGTTGACCTCTTCGCCCGGCTGAGCCTGGGGGCGGTCGGGGGTCACAGAGACATTCAGCGTCTGGGCGCGCGGCGTGACGTCCAGCGGCAGGAGACCGACTTTGTAGTCGGCCAGCGGGGCATCTTCGGTCTGGCCCTTCATCAGCACGACGGAGACGTAGATGTTGGGTGCGTCGGTGTCCAGGATGGGCAGCCGGTAGACCTGGCTGTTGGAGGTGATGCGCACCACCTCGTGGCGGATGATGCGCCCGCGCTCCACCGTGACCAGCGCCCAGTGCGGGCCGGCGAAGGGCGAAGGGATCAGAATCTCGGCCGTCTCGCCCGGCTCATAGCTGTTCTTGTCCGAGATCAGGTTGATGCGGTCGTGGTTCTCGCGCCGCCAGGAGACGTACTCGCGCCCGCTGACCCACACGAAAATTGAGGACCGGACATCACTGTTCGGATCAGGGTCCTCGGCGACGATCTTGTAGACGCCGCCCTGGGGCGGGACGAAGCTGGCCACCGCCTTGCCCAGCGCATCCGTGGTGATGCTCAGCGTGTCCACCAGCGTGTCTTCGGTCTGGGTCTCCCAGCGACCGCCGCCGGCCTCGTTCTCGACAAACGTGTTCTTCCACTCGCGCCGGTAGAAGCTGACGTCGATCTCGCGCTGCGGCAGGCGCTTGCCATCCCAATCCACGCCGATCAGGTCGATGCCGAAGTCGTCGCCGGCCTCGCCCACGTACTTCTGCGGGCTCAAGCCGACGTACCACGCACCCCGATGAGCGATCAGGCTGCCGCGACCGGATATGACCTGGTTGTCTCGCCCGGTCACGCTGGCTTCGATGGTCACGCGCACGCTGCCCTCAGGTAGCTTGTCCCGCAGCTCTGCGCCGGACAGTTGGATGGTGAACTTACCCTGATCATCCGTCGTGCCTGTTCCGCTCATGAGCGGCTCGCGGGCCGGCTCGCGGCGGAACCACCAACAATCGAAGCACACCCAGGGGTCGTCGGTATCGGTGAAGGTGTAGCGGCCGCCCCACGGCGGTTTGAAGATGTAGGTCTCGGCCAGCACGTTCCACTCGACGGGCGCGCCGGCCACCGGGCCGCCGAAGAAGTAGTTGACGTTGACGGTGGCCTGGATGTCTTGACCCTTCAGGATTTCATCTGCGCCAGGATCGACCGATACCTCAAACTCCGGCGGTCGATAGGCGGCCACCTGGAAGTTAGCGCCGAAGTTTCGGTCCTGGAACTGCACGCTGATGTTGTAGTAGCCGAGGGACGCGCCGTCGCTGAGCGACAGTTCGGTGTTGAACGTGCCGGCCTCGCTCACATCCAGCAGTTGATTGTAGATTTCATCGTAGCTGGCATCGCGCACCACAACGCGCACCTGGCCAAGAGCCTGTCCTGAGCTTGTCGAAGGATTGGGCAGGCTATAGCTGACATCGTCATCGGCCCGGATAACGCCCTTGATATACACCGTCTGGCTCGGTCGGTAGATAGGCCGGTCGGTGTAGATGTGTACACGGAAGTCTGACCACCCCGCGCCGCCTTGCAGGCCAAAATCCCATGGCGATGTGCCCCGACTCCACTGCTGGGAGCCGGCGGTGAAGGGCTTGTCGCTGTACACGAGAAGCGAGCCCCGGGATACCGAAGGCAAATCGAGCCTGGCGACGCCGGCGGCGTCTGTCGTGACGCTGCCCAAGCGGGAACCGTTGTCGTTGGAGAAGGTGAGCGTCAGATCAGGCACGGGGTCGCCGGTTGCCAGGTCTGTCGCCCATGCCAGGGCATCTCGTGAGCCGGCCTTGACGGTCAGGTTGATGTGCGAGACGATGAGGATGTGCCGCCGGCCCCAATAGTTCTGCCGGTCAAGCCCCGGCGCGTCGGTGTCTAGCAGGTAGATGCCGGGTTCCAGCCGGCCGCCACCCTCCACCAGATCGATGGGGGCGTAGCTTCGCTTGTTCAGCGGAGCTTCCAGGGGGAGTTCCCACTGGCGGAGCAGGGTTGCACCGGCCGGCATCTCCTCGACTACCCGATAAGGCGACTGGAGCAGATCCTCGATGCTCAACTGATACAACCGCAGATTGATGCGATTCACGTTCACATAGCCCACGTACAACCGCGCTGGATCGTACGCGTTGTAGGTCCCCACGATGTCGGGGACATGCAGCCGATAGTCAGGCTCCAGCGGCGCGGTCCGGAAACGCACCGTCTGACCCTCTTCGATCTTGTTTCCGTAGGGGTCGGCAATGCCAGGCTCGATGCGAACCTCGTAGTCCGTGGATGGCTGGGCGCCGAAGTTGAAGAAGAAGCTGTTGTCCCACTGACTGTAGTAGGTGTACACCTCCGTCGGCGTGATGGGCGGCGTCATCGAGATATTCGGCATGACGGTGGTCGGATCAATGGGCGCGTTCAACAGGATGCGGAACCCGGTGCGCGATGGCGCGTTCTTCTCACCATCCCGAGGCTCAGTATCCACGATGCGCGGGAGGGGGACGGTGGTGAACTGCCAGGTGTAGGGTTCGGACATGCCGGCCCCGCCCGCCGCCGAGGTGACGCCCGGCGCGATGGTGACCTGATAGGTCTGATCGAAGGCCAGCCGCTGGTCGGGCGTGAAGGTGAGGGTATCGCCGTCTACCTCGACCTTGCCGGCTGCGTTCTGCAAGCTGAAAGCCGCGCGAGCCGACTCAGCGTCGATAGGCTGGTTGAACTGCACCTTGATGCTAGTGTCCACATCCACCAGTGTGGCGTCATCCGCCGGCTGGACCCAGACGACCTTCGGGAGTTCCGTCGCAAAGCGCCAGGTGAAGTCGTCCGGCAGCAGCGCATCGCCGGCCGCGTCGGTCAGGCCGGCCTTCACGCGGGCGGTGTAGGTGGTGCCGCCGGCCAGCGGCTCGCCCGGCCGGAAGATGTAGATGGAGGTGTTTAGCCATTCGCCTTGGCCGTCGATAGGTGGGTCGAATTCCAGGGGCTGGGGCAGAGTGCGTCTTGCGTCTTGCGTCTTGCCTGTTGCGGAAGGGGAATCTGAAATCTGAGATCTGAAATCTGAAATGGAAGACAGTGGGACTACCGGCCGGTTGAACATCACGGTGATGGTGCTGTCGGTTTCGACGCCGGCGGTGCCATCAGCGGGGATGACCTGAGCGACCTCCAGGAAGCCGGTGGTAAAGAAGCGAAAGACGTAGGGCGCTGCCAGCGGCGTCCCATCGGGGTCAGTGGCATCCTGGGTCAGCACGGCATCGTAGGCGGTGTTACGGGCCAGGGGCTGGGCCGGTCGGAAGCGTACGGTTCGGGCATCGGGCCATGATGTCTCGCCGGCCACGGCTTTGCCCCCGGCCGACTGAAGGGTAAAAGCTGCCTCCACCGCCCTGGCATCCATCGCCCGGTCGAAAACGATCTCGACCGCGCCGTCGGGCCGGAGGGTTGCACCTCTGGCCGGCGCGCGGTCCACGACGATGGGCGACACCATGGTGTCAGCCACCGGGACGTACTCCACTCGTGGGGGTGGTGGCAGGGGGGTGGCAGTTGCGCGAGCCGTCGCCGTCGGCAGCGGCGTGGGGGTATCCAGGGGCTGGACGGGTTTCTCTTCCTCCTCCGCGCAGGCAAGGAGGCCGGCCGTGAGTAGTAGAGCCAGAATGGTTAGTAAGATCAGTCGAGTGCGGGTCATGTGCATGTTCTCCAGAATAGCGGTTGCCTGAGCCCTCCACTCGCGGTAGGGGCGGGTAGGCGGAGGAGGCCGGCTGTCGAACAAGGGATTTCGTCATCGTCCTCACAACGCTCGGGAATGGAGGGTTGTTCCAGGGGCTAGAGCAGGATGGCCCAGAATTAGCGGATTGATCCGTAAATTCAGGGCCATCCTGTCCCTACACCCGCATCCACACCGGCTCCAGGCTCTCGGCGCAGAAGTTTGCCAGGATGCCCAACTTGATTCCCTGCGTTCCCATCCACATCCGCAGATGCTCCAGGTAGACGCGACGCGTGTCCCTAACCGCCACGGGGAACACCATCACTGATCCCTCGACCAGCAGATGACGGAACTTGAACTTGCCGATGGGCCGGCGCTTGTAGTAGACGTGGAACTCTTTCATCGGGCGTGGATCGAGGCCGCGCAACCGCAGCTCGTGGATACAGGCGTTGGTGTAGATGCGGTGGATGAACCCTGGCCCGAGAATCCGGTGGACCTCGAAGAGACCTCCAACAATATTGTAGGCCAGATCGGCGTGAACCCAGTCACTTGAGATCACCTTTTGCTCTGTCTTATGCTGAAGATGTTCTGGGTCCGCGCTTCCCGGCTCACGGGAATCGCCCTTCCAATACACGCGAGCGAACTGGGGTTTTGAACCCCTGAAGTTCAGCACCAATCCGACTGACTTCCCAACCGTTTTGAGGTAGGAGATTGCCTGGGCCTTGTTCAGTCGGGTGATACTCTCAGTGGCTTTGTTCTCGACGACAACCTGGTCAGCCACGAAGATGTCCAACCGCTGCCGGCCCACGATGCGTTCTTTGTAGAGTATCTTGTACTTGTCTTGTTGAACACACGGGATACCTCGAGCGCGGAGTTCGCGTAGCATGGCTCGCTCATAGATGAATTCAGGGTAGGTCCGGGCCGTGTGGTTCCAGACCTCGTAGTAGGTCCCGATGATGGTGTGGGTCAGGTCCTGGTGTAGAAGTTGGGGCATGGTGTACCTCGGATGATGGAGCCAGGATGGCCCAGAATTCACTGATCTATCCGCTAATTGTGGGCCATCCTGTCCCTGCCTTCGTTCACATCACATCGTCAGCTATCCCTCACTCATAAGTGTAAGCCGGCAAACGAAAGATGTCAACTTGCAGACTTCAGATCAACGCGGTTGCACGTGCTGCCTTCTACGGGCACCAACCTGCCTCTTGGCAAGGCACGTTGAAGTTGCCGGCCAGATCAGTACAGACGTAGGCACCGATGTACGCATATAGAGCGGCAGACGAGTGGAAAGTGCCGGTGAAGTCCACAATGCGGGCCCGCTGGCCTCGACCTGCCCGGGAAAATCGATGTCGAGAGTCTCAGGGGGGCTGTCTCACCAAAATTTGCTTGACAATCGGAATCAACCTGAGGTATAATTAGCATAGCTAAGTGGGGGCACAGCCCGCGTTTCTGCAGCTACGGCAGGGCTTGATTCGCTCTCATCTTTCTCCTCCTTTCGAGAGTGGGCGGGGGTGAACGGAAGTTCACTCCCGCTCTCTCAACCAAGCATAAAAAACTGCGCCGATGGAGCTTCCATCGGCGCAGTTGTCTACTCCCCTATGCCGGCACCCCAACCTGAGACTTCAAATACGCGAGGATGAACGGATCGAGGTCGCCATCTAGCACCGCCTGGGACTTACCCGTCTCATAGCCGGTGCGATGGTCCTTCACCATCTGGTAGGGGTGCAGAACATACGACCGGATCTGATTGCCCCACCCGGCGTCCACGTGCTCGCCCTTCAGGCGGGCCTGCTCTGCTTCTCGCTTCTCCAGCTCCAGTTCCAGCAGGCGGGAACGCAAGATCCGCATCGCCGTCTCCCGATTTTGCATCTGGGAACGCTCATTCTGGCATTGCACGACGATGCCTGTAGGCTCATGCACGATACGTACCGCGCTACTCGTCTTGTTCACATGCTGACCGCCGGCCCCGCTGGCCCGAAAGGTATCGATTCGCAAGTCGTTGGGGTCAATCTCGATCTCGACGCCGTTGGTGATGAGGGGGATTACCTCCACCAACGCGAAGGAGGTGTGGCGACGGTTCGACGCATCAAACGGCGAGAGACGGACCAGGCGATGGACGCCGCGCTCGGCTTTCAGGTAGCCATAGGCGTGTCGGCCGCTCACTTCGACGGTTACACTCTTCAGGCCGGCCTCCTCACCCTCCGTCTGATCGATGACTTCCGTGCGATAGCCGTGGTTCTGCGCCCAGCGCAGGTACATGCGGAGCAACATCTGCGTCCAATCCTGCGACTCTGTTCCGCCGGCGCCGGCGTGGATGGCCAGAATCGCGTCGTGGTCATCATACTTACCGGACAGGAGCAGCCGATCTTCCAGGCCTTCCAACTGAGCTTCCACCTCCCCGACCTCGCCGGCAATCTCGTCGGCGACAGACCAATCATCGGCTGCCTGGGCAAGCTCCAGCAAGTCCATCAAATCAGCAACACGTGCTTCAAGATCGTCCCACAACTCGACCTCTGCTTTAAGGTCCGAGAGTCGCTGCATCTTTCGCTGCGCAGTTTCAGGGTCGTCCCAGAAGCCAGGGGAAATCGACTCCTTTTCCAGCTTTGCAATCTCTTCCGCCTTGCCGGCGACGTCAAAGACGCCCCCTGAACGTGCGAATTTGGTCTTCCAGAGCCCGTAAGCGAGCCATCAGTTCTTCCATTTTGAGCATCTCCTCAAAGTGTGCACAGACTAAGCCTGTTCGAATAGCGCATCCACGAACTTGTGCGCGTCAAACACGGCAAAATCATCCACCGTCTCACCGGTTCCCACAAACTGGATCGGCAGGTCCAGCTCCTTGGCGACAGCGAAGGCCATGCCCCCTTTGGCCGTGCCGTCCAGCTTGGCCAGGATGACACCGGTTATGTCAACAGCGTCCTTGAACGCCTTTGCCTGAGACAGGGCATTCTGGCCAGTGGTGGCATCCAGAACGAGCAGCGTTTCGTGGGGTGCACGATGCACCTGCCGGCTGCAAATGCTGCGCAGCTTCTTCAACTCCTCCATCAGGTTGTATTTGGTCTGGAGCCGGCCTGCCGTGTCGATGATGATCACATCCACCTTGCGGGCGACGCCAGCCCGCAGTGCATCGAAGACCACCGCGCCTGGATCGGAGCCGGGCTTGGAGGCGATCACGGGTACACCGACGCGGTCAGCCCAAATCTGAAGCTGCTCGATGGCTGCGGCGCGGAAGGTGTCGCCGGCCACCAGAACTACATTCCGGCCCTGCTCTTTGTGCATTTTGGCCAGCTTCGCAATGCTGGTTGTCTTGCCAGAGCCATTGACACCCACAATCAGGATCACGGTGAGCAAACGCTGGCCGGCGGCATGCTCACGCTGTGGCATCTCCAGAATCTGGACCAATTTGGCCTTAAGGAGCTTCTGCACCTCCTCAGCCCGCCGCAACCCGCGCTGTGAAGCTTCCTCTCGCAGGTCTTCCACGAGTTCAATGGCCGTGTTGACACCGACATCAGCCTGGATCAGCAAGGCTTCCAGGTCATCCCAGGTCTCATCGGTGATGTCGCTCGGGCCCAACAGGCTGGCGATGCGGCCAAAGAAACCGCGCCGAGTCTTCTCCAGACCCTTTTCCAATTGCTCTTCCTGCTTTTTCTCACGCTGAAAAACATGAAACATATCTACGAACCCAAATTTATCCGTTCCGCGCTGCTGTCACAACAAACGCGGGTCCTCGACTCGTTCGAGCCTATCCGGATAGGATTCGTAGTAACGACTGACGTCGTTACTACGAGCCCCTTTCGGATAGGGACCTGGTCGAAGCGCCCGCGACAAGTTACGGTAAGATTATACTACAGGTGTTGAGAAAAGAGAAACGGCTGAGACCGCAAAAGAATGAAACGTGAAACGTGAAACGTGAGGACCAGTTCATGCAGGAATCTCCACGTTTTACGTTTCACGTTTCACGTAGATGGGATTCGTGTAGACCCAACCTCGCCGGCGGAACAGATGTCGCCGGTAGGCCTCCACGCGATAGGCACCAGCCGCGTCGGTTGTGTATCGCAGCCGCCATCCGTGGTGTTCCGCCACGACCTGGCCGTGGCGCATCAGGCGGAGGTGGGCCGGCAGCGGCGAAATGATCTCGAACGTCACATCGCTGACCAGCGCGTGTCCTGAGTCACCGCTGGCGTTTCGAAGGGTCAGGTCCTCCCCCATGCCGACCTGCACCTCACCGGCCCGAGCCACAAAGCGGAAGCCGGCAGCATCCCCAATCCAGTCGTACGCGACAAAGGCCCGGCCGGCACGCAGGGCCGCATATATCTGTGCCGCATCGTGATCCACATCGCGGTTGAACGGTTCATCGCACAGGACATGAAGCCGCACAGCCCGGAACAGCCAGTCGTACGGCAGCACGGGGCGGTTTAACGGCCCCTTGTGGTACACCGTGCCATGAGCATCCGGGCCGCCGATGATGGCCACACGCCGGCCACTGGCCAGCAGTTCATCCCATCGTGCCACCGCCTCTGGAAACGGACCACACAGACCTACGGCCGGGAAATAGGCCATCAGGAGAGCCTTGGGCAGGTTCGGGACGAGAGACTTGAACTCGCTCATGGTGTTCCAAAGCTCCAGCCCGGTGTAGCCGTCCACGTCCCAATCCCGCCAGTCCAGGTCCGATTCGTCGGAATAGGCTGCCGCGTGCTCATAGGGATGGGCAATGAAGGCCAGGCCGCCGGCCTCTCTCACGGCATCGATCAGAGCCTGTGGATCGGCAGCATAATCGGTCAGACTACGACCAACCCCGAACACCAGCAGATGGCTGCTCTCCGGCTCGCGATTCGTGTCGTGGATCTCTTCGCCCACCAGCAGCAATACGTCGCCGTAGCGACCTTCGGCTTCGGGTACCCGGGCATTGTGGTCAGTGACGATCACGAAGTCCAGGCCAGCCTGGCTGGCGATGAGGGCAATCTCGTCGTGGGTCGCTGTCCCATCGGAATGCACAGTGTGCATGTGAGCAGCGCCAACGTACTCGTGTGGGTTTGTATGCTCCATAGCTCAACCACCTTGACAACGTTAGAGCACGTCAAGAAAAGTGAAGCAGCGTATCGAAGGATGCGGCTCATCCCAGCACCTCGCTATCACCAGGCCCGCACCCTTCGATACGGCTTCCACTACGCTTCAGCCTACTCGGGGTGCTAACCTCGATTTCGGTCGGAGAGGGAAGTTGTTTCGTGGCCAATCGGAAAAAGTAACACACCATGAGGATGCGCAGACGGCCCTCTCCCCCCTAACCCCCCTCTCCCAAAGTTGGGAGAGGGGGGAACTTGGCTCCCCTCCCCCAAAATTGGGGGAGGGGCTGGGGGTGGGGGCTAGCCCAATGGTGTGTTACTTTTTCCGATTGGCGTTTTTTGACGACTCCTTGGGTCGGACAAGGGTAGTAAGTGATGGGCTGCTACTGACCACCACTCAGAAGATAGCCGCTCTAGCCGGTCTCCCGACCGCGCCAGCACCATTTTCATGCTTCATGGAGCCCCGTGCGGGCATGTTGAGTGATCACTACTCTAAAAATGGGTTATCGTCAATTTTTATGCTTCATGGAGCCCCGTAGGGGCATGTTGACTGATCACTAATTACTGATCACCGCTCTCTTCTTCTCCTCCTCAACCAACACCCGGCGGAGCACCTTGCCGACCAGCGTCTTGGGCAGCTCCTGTCGGAACTCGATCTCCTTTGGTGCCTTGTAGGAGGCCAGGTTCTGCTTGCAGAACTGAATCAACTCGTCCTCCGAGACCGAGGCCCCCTCCTTCAGGACAATGTATGCTTTGACCATCTCGCCGTAGTACTCGTGGGGCACGCCGGCCACCGCCGCTTCCTGCACGGCGGGATGCTGATACAATACCTCCTCCACATCCCGAGGATAGACATTGTAGCCACCAGTGATGATCATGTCCTTCTTTCGATCGACGATGAAGAAGTAGCCATCTTCATCCATGTATGCAATGTCACCGGTGTGGAGCCATCCATCCTTCAACGTCTGGGCCGTCTCGTCCGGCCGATTGAGGTAGCCTTGCATCAACTGCGGGCCTCGAATGCACAACTCCCCCACCTCGCCTGACGGCAGTGTCTCGCCCGTCTCCAGGTCCTCAATCTTGCACTCCACATCCGGTAACGGCAACCCGATGGAGCCCGGTTTGTTCAGGCCGTTGATGGGGTTGCAGTGCGTGGCCGTTGGCGCTTCCGACAGACCGTAGCCTTCGCACAGTTTGCCGCCGGTCAGCTCCTCAAAGCGTTTCTTGACCTCGACAGGCAGCGGCGCAGCCCCACTGATGCAGGCGCGAATCGAGCGCACATCGTACTTGTCAATTTCGGGGTGGTTGTTGATGGCCACGTACATGGCCGGCACGCCCGGGAAGAAGGTCGGCTTGTACTTGTCGATGGCCTTGAGGACATCGTCAATGTTGAACTGGGGCAGCAGGACCATCCGGGCGGCCTGATATATCGCCGTGCTCATGCAAGCCACCATGCCGTACACATGGAAGAAGGGAATCGCCGCCAGATACGTCTCTTCGCCCTCGCGCCTGTCCGGTACCCAGGCATCAATCTGCAACGTATCGGCGACCAGGGCGCGGTGCGGCGCGACAGCCCCTTTGGATATGCCGGTGGTGCCGCCGGTGTACTGGTAAATGGCCACATCGTCGGGTCCAACCTCGACACCTGGGGCGCTGGTCGGCTGCCCGCTCACCCAATCCTGAAACCAGTGGTGGCCGGCTGCCAACTCGACCCGATGTCCGTCCTTCTTCTCCCGGAACAGGGTGAACAACGTTCGCAAAACGAGGGGCATGAACTCCTTGATATTGGTCACGATGATGTTCTCGAGCCCGGTATCCGGGATAATCTTCTGCACCGTCGGATACATCTTGCTCAGGGTGATAATGGTAGTCGCGCCGGCATCGTTGAGTTGGTGAGTCAGCTCCTTGCCCGTGTACAGCGGGTTGTTGGCCACGACAATGGCGCCGGCCTTCAGGATGCCGAAGAAACTGGCAACAAACTGCGGCATGTTCGGCAACAGCAGAGCCACCCGATCTCCCTTGCCAACCCCCATCCCGATGAGCGCGTGGGCGACCTGATTGGCCAGCGCGTCCAGTTCGCTGTAGCTCAGCTTCGCATCAAAGAAGACGGTGGCCGGCAAGGTTGGGTGCCGACGAGCACTTTCTTCGAGGAAGTGGTGCAGAGGAACCTCCGGGTAGTCCAGCTTTGTGGGAACTCCCGGGTCGTAGTTCTGGAGCCAGGGCTTCTCCATTTTCTCGCCTCCTTGCGAGCACGCCCTACCATTCTTTGCCGGGTCGTGCGAATTGCGGTAGATAGAGTCTGTCAGTTGTGGAGTGGACAAAGTGGGCCGATCTGTCTCACTTTGGAAGATACCACACGATGCGAGGGCTGTCAAGTAGCACGGGTAACGGAAGGGTGGTCAGCGGATTGGCTCCGCCGAAACGGATTAACGGAGGGGTGGAATGCGTAATATGCCATCCGTTTATCCGTTAATCGGCTACGCCGAAGGCAATCCGCTGACACCCCTCCGTTAATCCGTTTCGCCGAAGGCAACCCGCTAACCACCCCGATCTGCCGGATAGTACGCCGGCTCGCTCCCATAAGTGGGGTCGGGGCCCACCTCCATCCGGGTCCGCGAAACGGCCTGGTCCACAGGCAGCCCCTCCACCGTCAGCAACCGCAACAGGCCCAGCAACGCCCGGTCATTATGCGTTGTGTCCACCAACCCATTCCAGCCCACCACCGCTGAGGCCCCCCGCTCCACCAAAGCCTGCGCCAGGTCCGACGTGGACAGGCTGTCACACCCTCCAATGATCATCAGCGTGTGGTCGAAACGACCCTCCATGCTCTCACGCACAAACCTGGGGCCGACGATAAACAGGGCCGGCGCGTCCTCCTCATACAGAACACGGCCGGCCATGATCTGTTGGGTCAGTTGGAGATAGGTGTACCGGTAGCGGTTGTGCCGCTCCCCGGTGTAAAGGTACACCGGCTTGCCCGGCGGGACAGGGTCCAGGAAATCGTTGGTGGAGTGGGTGCGGAACAGGATCAGGGCGTAGCCCCGGGTGGGCAGCGTGCGGAAGAACTCCACGGTGATGTCCTCACCTTCGTAGACATCCACATCGAAGCCGGCCTCGGTCAGATAGCTCAGCGCCTGTTCGGTGAAGCGGGGGTTCGGCTGCGTGAGAGCCACCTGGTCCACGATAGCGGCTGTTCGGCCGGCGAGAGCGGAGGACGGGAAGGTTGCCGGCTGGCGATGGAGGAGCCGGAACGCCAGGAGGAGCAGTACAAGCAAGACCACGCTGCCGCCCCCGAACAGGACCTTCATCCGAGGCCGGCGTCTCACTCTTCGAGGTGGATGCCTGCGCCGCTGGCTCATGTGTCAGATCCTTCCCGGCTGCGGGTCACAACGCCGTACGCCGGCCAAGCACCACAGCCAGGACCGGACCGATGGCCGCCACGCTGGCGACAATGAGCCACGGCCCCAGCAACTCCGACACGCCCAACGGCTCCCCATAGCCACCTACCGGCCTCGGCGGGGGAGGAGGGACGCGAAGCTCAACCTTCCACACATCCCCACGGCTTGTCCAGGTGATGACCGTTGTAGGCGAGACAGGGCTGAAGTTGAATTCAATTGGGGTCGCCTGCGCCGGCACGCCATCGATCTCGAAGGAGATAGGCTCACCTGGTTCAGGTCCTTCATCGATGTCAGGAGTGGTTGGATCGTCACGCAGGCAAGCCAGCACGGGGAACTGTCCGGGCGTCGTGACGGTAACACGCCCACATTCCACACCTTGGGGGTCGAGAGCACTGATAACCGATCCCACACGAACGGGTTCGCCGTGAAATGTGGTATTGGAGCTGAAAAAGGACACCCACTCGGGAGCGTCCTCGCCAGCCATGGCCGATCCAGGGGACAGAGTAAGAAGCAGGACGAGCAAGCCGGCCAACCAAAGCAGCCGAATGATCGTGGATAAAGGGCTCAGTTTCACAAGTGTCCTCCGATGGAGATCTCACGAAGGCCGGCATGAGTCACTCACTGCGGAGACTCAGTAGATTCAACATGGTCCCACTACTGGTAGATAACGGCGCGAAAAGGAAAAAGATTCGGGCGCGTGCGCGCAATATCCATGATCACCCGCCTAACAGATCATCGGCAACCACGTTTTACAGACTGCAAGAAGCTTGAGAAGTTGAGAAGATGGATCAGATTCAACTCATGCAACAACAACGTTCTAACACCATCGCATATATTCTAAACGCCGGCAGATACACTCTCGCCAGCCTGCTCCTGGCCCTTACCCTCATCCTGACCCTGCTACCGGCCCGCATCCCACCGCCCTCGGACGCTTCACCCGACCAGGCACTGGAGGGCGGCTGGCTGAGCTACGCCAACGGCGACGACATCCGCGCGCTGGCGCTGGACGGTAACACCCTGTGGGCCGGCACGCGGGCCGGCGGCGTCATCCGCTGGGACCTGAACGACCCTTCGGCCAGGCAGCGTCCTGAGTTCATCGAAGGGCTCAGGACAGGCGGCCACTACATCCAATACCTGCACCCGCAAACCGGCCTGGCGTGCAACGACGTG
>CAZHMV010000111.1:0-18750 GCA_964532665.1 uncultured Anaerolineales bacterium | reverse complement strand
AATGTCCCCGTTTTCGTCAAGGATCGGGTTGGCAGAACTTCCTATTGTGACCAGGCGGCCATCCTTACACTTGTTAATAATCTCCCCTTGCACTACTTGTTTATTCAGAAGCGTCTCCCAGAACAACTCGTAGTCTTGCGGCGTCATCATCCCGCTCTTCAGGATTCGAGGGGTCGTCTTGCCGACCACATCTTCAGCGCTGTAGCCGTAAAGCCTGGTAAACTCCGGGTTGATGTATGTAATGATGCCGTCCCGGTCCGTCATAAACATCACTTCGCCTGCGGCTTCGACTGCTTTCCTGAGTTTGAGCATCTCGCCATGCACCCGCCGACGCTCAGTGATGTCGCGCACAGACTCGATGATTCCCTGATACGTGCCATCCTCCCCCCATAGAGGCGAGGCCATAATCTCGGCGAATCGCCGCTCTCCGTCCTGCTGGTAGTGTTCGTGCACCACCGTGACGGGTTGGCCCGACTGGCGCACATGCTCCATCGGGCAAGGGCGCCCTGTCCCGCTGCAAGGTGCTTCACGGCGGTGGGAAACTTGATAGCAGTACAAAGGCTCTGGTGTGTCGGCATCTCCGTATGAGAACTCACGCGCAGCCCGGTTCATCAACTGTACCCGGTAATCTGCGTCAATGACCAGGATCGGTTCGGCCACGCCATCGATGACCGATTGCTGAAACGCGCGTGCAGCTCTCTGCGCCTCTTCGGCCCGCTTGCGCTCGGTAATATCGTGTAAGATCGCCAGTATCGCCGGCTTTCCTTTGTAGGTCAAAGGCGCGGCCGCCATCTCTACATCAACGTACGTCCCATCGAGTCGGAAGAATCTTTGTTCCATGGGGGGAACTTGTGTTTCCCTTTCTCTCATCTGGCGATAGCGCTCCCTGACGCGATCCCGGTATTCAGGGAGCACGAAGTCCCATACCGATTTCCCGATGAGCTGTTCAGGGCTTTCTGCGCCGAAGAGTTTCGCTCCAGCATTGTTCATAAAGACGATCTTGTCTTCGCTTTGAACGGCGATGGCATCAGGGGAAAGTTCCACAAGCCGGCGGTATCGAGCTTCGGATTGCTTCAACTCCCCAGTCTTGGCCTCAACCTCCTTCCCCAGGAACTTGCTGGTGCGATAAGAGATCGCTAGAGCATAGGAAGATCCAAGAACGATAGTCAGGATGCTCAATCCTACCATAACCATCTGTCTGAGATAGCCCGACCGGATCAACCGTTGAGCATCTTCCTTGGGTGCCCACACGCCAATTGCCCACAAATCTTCTCCAACATGTACAGGGGCATAGGCGATGAGTTTCTCCTCCTGGTCTCTTGTATACTTGCCGGTAGACTCCTCGAATCTGTAGTAGGAATACTCTTCTGTGCCGTAGCCTCCGGCACCCATCCGCTCCACGATCTGAGGTAGATGACGAAGTCCGTGAAGCCCGGATTCGGGTTCAGGTTCTGGATGGCCAGTTCCGTTGTCACGCCCCGGTTATGCCTTGCCACATACGGAACGGCGAGCACATCGCTCCCGCTGAACCCTGTCGCCTGTCCTGGCCCCATCGGCCAGTCGAAGGACCCCATCTCCTGCAGCGCATTGTAAACGACAGCCTCCTGACGTGACACCTTGGCCGGATCAGTGTACTTCTCCAGCATGACTACTGACAGAATCGGCGGTGTTCGTATCGCCGGGTTGCCGGGCGACAGCCAGTCCTGGGATTCGATCCGGGCCGACCCGATCCAGTATCCAGGCAAGCCGGCGATGACTGGCAGAAAGTATCTTTGCGAGCCGCGTGGGCAGATCCAGTCAACGACAGTCTTGATAACATCACCGCTCGCGTCCTGGAAATACACTTTGTGTGCTTGGCAGACACAAAAGTAACAGCCGACGGTAGGGTGTCGGTGAGGGTCACCTGGGTGGCAATGGCGGGACCGCTGTTCGTGATGGTGAGCGTGTAGGAGAGTCTGTTGCCGGCGATCACCGGGTCCGGTGAGTCCGTCTTGGTGACAGATAGTGCTCCATCACAGTGATTTCGATGCGTAGGGGCAGTGCCTTGCGCCTGCCCCGGCTAACTTATCTGCTCCCCCAGATAGTTCTCAATCCCCATCTGCTTGATCTGGTCCTGCTGAGCCTCGATCCAGTCGATGTGCTCCTCCTCATCTGTCAGAATCGATTCCAGTAGCTCTCGTGTCCCGTTGTCACCCACTTCTACTGCCAACCGGATGCCCTCGTTGTATGCCTTGACTGCCCCCTCCTCCGCCGCCCAGTCATTCGCAAGCTGCCCCTCCACCTCCACGCCAATGTGGATCTCGTTCAGCTTACTGACGATTGGTTTGCTCTCAAGAAACAGTATCCGGGCTATCAGCTTCTCCGCGTGCCTCATCTCCTGAATGGCCCGCTTCTCAACTGCCTCGTGGAGACGCTTGTATTCCCAATCTGCGCACATCTCCGAGTGCACCATGTACTGGTTGACCGCCGTCAGCTCGTCGGCCAGGAGAGCGTTCAACGTCTCGATGATTCTTTCGTCGCCTTTCATGAGTTTCCTCCTTCCTGTTCAGATAATGTGCAAGAAGACATCCCTGTACACAATTCCTGGCCGAAAGGCTCAGGTCCCCCCCCCCGTCAATGCAAGTCATCTGCACCGCGTAGCAAACGATATGGGGGAAAGAGAAGTGCTAGCCCTGAGCAGGATCTAGGAGCCCACGGCGGATGGCGTACCGGGTCACGTCTGCAACGTGGTGCAGATCCAGTTTCTTCATCAGTCGCGTGCGGTGAACGTCCACCGTCTTGGGGCTGATGTGCAGAACGTTCGCGATCTCGCGGTTACTGCAACCTTGCGCAACCAGAACCAGCACCTCCCGCTCGCGGGGTGTCAGGGTCTCGTAGGAATCTACAGTTTCCTTGTTCGAGATGTAGGCTTCCATAACCATCCTGGCGACGGGGGGATACAGAAACGAGTCGCCTTGGTACACGGCTCGGATCGCCTTGATGAGGTCAGTGTCTGCGGCTTGCTTGAGCACGTAGCCGGCTGCGCCTACCTCCAAGAGTGGCAGGACGTACTCTTTGTTGCTGTATTGTGTGAGGATGAGAACCTTTGTGTCAGGGCGCTCCTCCAAGATGTAGCGCGTGGCCACCAGGCCATTCATGCCCGGCATCCCCACGTCCATCACCACGACGTCCGGGCGGAGTTGACGGACCTGAGAAATGGCTTCCTCGCCGTCGCCGGCCTCACCCACGACCTCGACGTCAGAATAGGTCCGCAACAGAGCTCGCAGGCCGGCCCGCAGGATGGCGTGGTCATCCACCAACAGCACGCTGATCTTCGACATCTGCCTCCACCATCTACGGTACAGGGACCTGAACGAGGATGCGGGTGCCGGCACCCGGAGCAGATTCTATCTCCAGGGTCCCATCCATTAGAGCAACGCGTTCTTGCATTCCGAGCAAGCCAAGACACCTGTTCCGTTTAGCCCCACTTACCATCGCCTGCACATCAAAGCCTCGCCCATCGTCCTCAATCTCCACCGCAAACCGGTTGGGCTCCCACGTAAGACGAACCCATGCGTGGGTAGCTTGCGCATGGCGCACGATGTTGTTCACAGCCTCTTGAACCACTCTGAAGATGCCCGTCTCCGCATGGGGCGGCAGGCGCGTCTCCCCGCCTTCGACATCAACGGTGACATCTATGTTCGCCTGCTCCAGACGTTCCTCCGCGTACCACCGGATCGCAGGCATCAGGCCGTAGTCATCCAGTAACCTGGGGCGCAGATCCAACACGATGCGCTTCACGCCTTCGAGAGTGTCCACTGCCAGACCTTTCACCTGCTCCAGGCTCTGGCGCGTCTCACGATCGCCGGCGAGTCGTGCCGCAGTGCCGAGAGTGACAATCAGGTTGGCCAGCGCCTGGCTGGTTTCATCGTGCAGTTCCCGCGCCACCCGCTGTCGCTCGGCTTCTGCGACCTCGATCAGTTGCGTAGTCAGGGCGCGCAGGCGGTCAGCGTATTGCTGCAGGGTTTCCTCCGCCCGTTTGCGCTCGGTAATGTCGCGCATGCACTCAATGATGCCCTGAAAAGAACCGTCCTCCCCCCAAAGCGGCGAGGCGATCACCTCGGTGATTCTCTGTTCTCCATGTGTCCCATAGTGCTCATGCACCACCGTGACGGGTTGACCCCATTCGCGTACTTGCTCCAGAGGGCAAGGAAACGCGGTCTCGTCGCAGGGTGCCTCGCGCTGGTGGGACACTTGATAGCAGTGCAAAGATGGTGATACGCTGGCGCCCCCGGACGAAAACTCGCGTGCGGCACGGTTCATCAGCTTGACCTGGTAATCCGTATCGATCACCATGATCGGCTCGGCAACGCCATCAATGATCGACTGTTGAAATGTCCGTGCTGCCTCCAGCGTCTCCTGAGCGGCAATGAGCTCGGTGAGCAACTGCTCACGTGCATGATACAGGTTCTCTATCTCGCGCGTACGGGCGCGGACCTTGGCATCTAACTCCTGGTTCCACCGTTGCTGCTCATCCAGAAGCCCGTGAAGGCGGATGCGCATCTGATCAAAGCTGGTGGCCAGGGTCTTGACTTCGGCCGCCCCCTGGATCTGCAGTGGTTGATCGAGGTTTCCCCCAGCGATCACCTCCGCCGCCTGCGCCAGTGACTGTAAGGGCTTGAAGATGGCCCGGATGTGAAACTGAACTAACACCAGAATCAGGCCGACGAGCAACGCCCCGAGAACCGTAACCCAGCCGACGGTGTGACGTATGGCATCGTCAATGAGGTCTGTGGGCTGTAGCAGCGCCGCAAAGATCGCCGGGGAATCCGAGGGGCTTAGCGGAGCTAGCAGCGAGCGGTAGGGGATATTGCCAATCCGCACATCCTGCAGGCGCAGTTCATCGACAGCAAGGGAATCAGGCAGCCATCCGGTGGCAAGGAAGCCGCTGTGATCGTCAGGCGAGAGTGAACTGAACACCAGTTGGCCGTCAGTCAGTACGATCTCGGTTCCCAGCATATCGCTTACACGATTGAGATAATCGTGATCGATCTCCCGAGCCAGAAAGAAGACGGCATCGACCCAGCCATCGGCGTTGACATGAGGAGCGGCACCTGCAAGCCACAACCTGTCGTCGGCGACAAAGGAACGACTGGTGTTTAGGCCGTTCAACCCATCCTGGACCAAATCCAGGTTCACCACAGCCGCAGGATCTGGCCCGTGCTGTGCTGAGGCAACAAGCACGTCGCCGCTGGCGCTCACGACGTACATGGCGTCCAGGTCATGTGTATCCTGGATTGTCGCCATAACATGACTCAGGGGGCGAGCATCATGAGTTCGCAACGCGTCGTCAACACCCTCGAAGTCGGCCAAAGTGCGTGCCTCAGCGCGTAGGTAGTAGCCTTCCCAGGCGAGGAGCGTGCGCACAACGCTGACGTGGTGACGTAAATCGGCGTCCACACTGGCACGCATACGCCGGCTAACGATTGCACTGACTGGAAGGATGAAACCTACAACGAGAATGAGCGTCACAACACCGAGAATAACGAGTTGTTTGGTTGATGCGCTGAGACGTCTCCACGATTGTGCCAACCTATCCCGTATCCTGGCCACAGACGCTATTCCTTGACATCTCTAACCATTCGTTTATGCCAACGGGCAGGTTGCTGAACCGCTCTTGTCATGAAAGTATACCACCCCGAGGTCAAAATCCGGTTCACGTAGGATTGCATTTCGGTCAAAGTTACCAACGGCCTCAGAACCACTTGGCGCGGAGTTGCTCGAAGAGGCCGGCCCGGCGGAAGTCAATCAGCGCCTCATCAATCTCCTTGAGCAACTGCCGGCTGTCCGGGCGCACGGCGATGATATACCGCTCATCGGTGAGCGGCTCACCGACGATGCGCACGCCCCCTGACTTGCCGATGTACCCGTAGGCGGAGATGGCATCTACCAGTGCGGCGTCAGCCTGGCCGGCCCGCAAGCCGTCCAGTGCGGCGGCAGGCGTCTCGAACGGGACGATCTCGAGGTCCCGGATTCGCTGTGCCAGCCGGCGGGCCTCCACGTCGCCGCCCGAGCCCCACTCCACCGCCAGCCGGCGGCCGGCCAGGGCCACGACGCCGGTGATGGCCGTCTCGCCTTCGCGGACAACCAGAACCTGGCCGGCGTTGAAATACGGCTCCGAATACGCCACGTCCTGGGTCAGCCGTGGGTCATACGGGTAGGCGGAGATGATGGCGTCGTACTGCTCCACCAGCAGGCCATCGATAAGGCCGTCGAAGTGAATGGGCACCAACTGGACGGTGACGCCCCATCGCTCGGCCAGCGCGTGGGCCAGGTCTACGTCGTAGCCCGCGATCTGGCCGGCGTTGTCTACCTCAAAGGGCGGGAAGCTGGGGTCCAACCCGACCCGCATCACCCCCTCCCGCTGAATCCGCGCCCAGGTTTCGTCGCCTTGCCGGCGGATCACGCTCCGCAGAGAGACTACGGCTACGGCAATTGTCAGGAGCCCGAGGAGGAGGGCGAAGGACAAACGACGAACCCTTCGACTTGGCTCAGGACGGGCGACGAAGGGCAAGCCGTCGAAGCTCGCGCCGTTCTGGACAGCAAACGCTAGAATGGATCGAACACGGTCGGTTGGCGTCGAGGCTCCAGACCCTGAACCCCGGTTTATTTCGTTCCTCTGTTCGTTGTCCAGATCACCTGGGGTGGGCATATTGCTGGATTTCCCGATAGATCGGTTTGGGGACGAAATCGACATCGACGAGGGTGAAGTAATCCTGAAAAGTGTGGGTGGGCCATGGCAGGCGGAAGGACCAGATGGCCAGAGCGGTACACCAGTCCCAGCGCCGCGCGATTTCGTACGCCTGGACGGTGTAGGCTGCGCGCTGCGCCGGCCTGACCGCCCTGGTCCAGCGCGGGTGATCGTTCCAGCCGGCCTCGGTGATGTAGATCGGCTTGTCCGCATCGCCGTTTTCGACCATGATCTGGCGCAGGAGCTCTACGCGGCGGAAGTTGATCTTGTCGGGGGCCGGCGGGTCGTCCGGGGGGAATTTCCAGCCGTAGGCGTGGGCCGCCAACGCGTCAAAGTACGGTGCAGCGCCGACGTCGTACATGGCCTGCAGAAACCGCAGGTCGCTCATCGCCTGGGGGTCGCCGGGGCGGGCCAGCGTGGGGGCCAGGCCGGCGGTCAAGACCTGGATGCTGGCATCGGCCTCTTTGGCCTGCCGATAGGCCACCTGCAACAGCTCGACATACGCTTCGGGGTCTACGGGCCGAAAGCCCCACTCGAAGCTCAGGTTGGGCTCGTTCCAGATGATGATGGCGTGGATTCGGTCGCGGAAGTGATCGACGAAGGCATAGATGAAGTCGCCGTAGTCGTCGAAGTTCTCGCGTGGCAGGTAGCGGAAAGTTGTGTCCTCGGGCCGGGCCCAGGCCGGCACGAAATCAATGCGGGCGATGACGGACAACCCCTGTCGGTTGGCGTGATCGACGACCAGGTCCGCATGGTCCCAGTTATACTCCCCTTTGGCCCGTTCGGTGTAGCCCCACGGGAAGTACTCCACGATCCAGGGCGCGCCCATCTGCCGCACCATCTCAAGCGTGCGTTTGATCTTGCGCGGCTCTACCTCGTCGGTCAGCCGGGTGTGCACGCCCATCTTGGGATTTGTGGTGTGGACAGTCTGCTGAGGTCCCAGGGTGACAGGGGCCGGCGGGATTTGGGCGATGAGGACAGCGGCTATTGTCCACAGCAGGAGGATGGCGACCGGGTAGGGACGAGGCAAGTCGGATTGAGGTCTCATCAGCGATCAAACTTGCTCTCCGCCCTGCCTCGCCCCCCCAGTGCCGTTACGCAATTGTCAGTCGCGTTCGAGCAGCGCCCGCACCCCTTTGCGAATACCCTGCATTGTGCTGATCGCTTCCACCTGAGATCCGACGATCAGCTCAGAGTATTGAGTGGTTAGCGCCTCGACACGCTGGATCTCCTCCGTGGCTTGCTGAACGTACGGGGCTGCTTTCTGCCAGCCAACAATCAGCCCGCGCCGCAGGAAGTAGACCGCACCGCCCACAACAATCATGACGACCAGGAGCTCGATGATGAGCAGAATTGCGCCGAGGCTGGCGAGAATCGAGATTGTGTTCACTGTGTCCTCCATTGTGACACGAGGGAGTCAATGGGTGAAGGAGCCGGGGTCAGATTACCTCCGCGTTCCTGCCCCCACGCCACCCTGCACCTGGTGGCAGGCCCGGCAGCGGGCTTCGTAGACTTCGCTGGCGCCGACGAGGATGACAGGGTCATCGTAAGAGGCCGGCTGTCCATCGATGAGGCGTTGGGTGCGGCTGGCCGGCGCGCCACAGATCACGCAGATGGCGTTGAGCTTATCAACTTTCTCAGCCTGGGCCATCAGCAGGGGCATCGGGCCGAAGGGTTCACCCCGGAAATCCATGTCCAGGCCGGCCATGATCACTCGCTTGCCGGCGTCGGCCAGTTTCTGGGACACCTCGGCGATTTGCCAGTCGAAGAACTGCACCTCATCGATGGCGACCACCGTTGTGTCTGGCTCCACCTGGGCCAATAGCTCCTGGGCGCTGGCGACCGGTATGGCATCGAGTTCTAACCCGTCGTGCGAGCTGACGGTTTCCCGGCCATAGCGGTCGTCCAACTGCGGTTTGAAGACCTGAACTTTTTGCCGGGCGATCTGGGCGCGTTTCACACGGCGGATCAGCTCTTCGGTCTTGCCGCTGAACATGCTGCCGCATACCAACTCGATCCATCCGCTGTTGAACTGTTGGTACATGGGCGACGCCTCCGATTGGTTGAGTGTGCACTAAACCTGCGAGAATCGGATGGTGGCCGGCGTTGGGTTGCTGTGGGGGAAGCATGAAGCGTGAAACGTGAGGATTTCGGATAGGACACAGTCATCACGTTTCACGTTTCACGTCGGCAGGCAACCTACTCCTCAGCCGAAGCCGGCTCGGGGGTCTCTTGCTCTTGATCCTCGAAGACAACCTTGATCTTTTTCTGGCTTTCCTGCTTCTGGCGAGCGGCTTCGCGTTGTGCCTGGGCACCAGATCGGACGGCCTGGCCTTTCTCCAGCCGGCGCATGAAGCGCTCGACCTGGCCGGCTGTGTCCACGATGCGCTGTTCACCCGTGAAGAAGGGATGACACGCCGAGCAGACGTCTGTTCGAATCTCGGGCTGAGTGGCCCCGGTCGTAAAGGTGTTACCACAGGCACAGACAACCTTCGCTTCGGGATACCACTCCGGGTGTATGCCTTTTCTCATAATTACAACAAACCCCTCAACAAATGTGACTACTCGGACGGCGAATTCATGCGTCGGCCTGGCGATTCGGGTGCGTGGCGTACACGCTAACCTTCTTACGCTTCCGGGTTTTATGCTCGAACTTTACGTAGCCGTCGGTCAACGCAAACAGGGTATGGTCCCGGCCCACGCCCACGTTCTCGCCCGGGTGAATGCGAGTTCCCCGCTGACGTACGATGATTGTGCCGGCGCGCACGGCTTCGCCGTCGAAACGCTTCACGCCGAGACGTTTTGATTCGCTGTCGTGCGTGTTTCTGGTGCTTCCGCCGCCCTTCTTGTGTGCCATCCACCTCACCTCCTCAAAGGGGCCGAGGAAATCAGCCGGCTGTCTCTTCGCTCTCCGCTTCCTCGACTACCTCTGGCTCATCTGTCTCTTCTGGCTCATCAACCTCTTCGGCCGCAATGTCTTCGGTGATCTCTGGCTGCCTGGCAGCTTCCACCTCAGCTACAGCTTCGGTGATCTCCTGAGCCTCTACTTCTGGCAGTTCGACCGCCGGCAACTCTTCGGCCGGCTCGGTGACTTCCTCTTCGTACTCCTGTATGCCCGGAGCGATAATTTTGTTTATCCGCAGCCGTGCATACCTTTGACGATGGCCGGTCTTACGACGATAGCGGTTCTTGGGCTTGTATTTGAACACGACAACTTTGTCGCCCTTGACCTCGTCGAGGACGGTGGCGCGAACCAGGGCGCCTTCGACCATCGGTGTTCCTACCGTCGCTCCATCGTGGCCGGCTACCAGGAGTACCTGATCCAGCACGATGTCGTCGCCGGCTTCGCCGCCGAGAAGTTCCACGTCAACCGTGTCACCCTCGCGAACTTTGTATTGCTTTCCGCCGGTTTTAATGATTGCGTACACGTATAGCTCCTCCGCTGGCTTCTTGACAACAGCCACAAATTATACCAGTTTTGGGACCCTCGGTCAAACGCTATGCCAGGCGTCCCAATCGCCTGCCGCCGAGCACGTGCCAGTGAAGGTGCTCGATGATCTGGCCGGCATCCGGACCCTGGTTGATCAGCAAGCGATAGCCGCTGTTGGCGATACCTTCCTGCTCGGCAATCCGTGATGCCAGCAGTGCTATCTTGCCAATGAGCTCCGCATCGTGATCATCAACTGTCGATAGAGCCCCAATGTGTCGATTGGGCACAATCAGGATGTGCGTCGGCGCGGCCGGGTAGATATCGCGGAAAGCGGTGATTTCGTCATCCTGGTACAGGATGTCGCCTTCGGCTTCGCCGGCCACGATGGCGCAGAAGATGCACTTGCTCATGAGAGTGACTCCTTGTTGTTCGCTACGGCTTCGAAGCCAAAACTGCGGCCATTTACCGGTGACAGGAGTTGCGCGGTGAAGGTGACCGGCACCTCTCTGCACACGATCGAGCGCTGGCCGGCGCGTTTTCGGTCCAAATCAGCGCTGGCAAGTCACATTGTCAGGTGCCGGTCACCTGACTGACCCCCACGACGCCTTCGGATGCCAGGCTGAGCAGCCTCGTTCGGGTGATCGTGTTGCTGAGATCGTCCGGGGCTTGTGTGAGCACCCGGATGTAGTTATCTGTCAGGCCTTGCCAATGTCCGTTCTGGCGCGATTCCCACAAAACGTCGAGTTGGCGTCCCAGAAAGTGCTCCCGGAATCGTCTTGCGCCGGCGTTAGCAACCTCAAGCATAGCATCAACGCGAGCTTTCTTTTCACGGTATGGCACGTGGCCTGGCAGCATCGCCGCCTCGGTGCCCTGGCGGGCTGAGTACGGGAAGACGTGGACCTTTGCGAAGCCCATGCGCTCCACGAAGTGAAGGCTCTGCTGGAATTCGTCCGATGTCTCACCCGGAAAGCCGACGATTACGTCGGTGGTGATCCCGACGTCAGGAATGGCCTGGCGGATCTTCTCCACCACGTTGGCATACATGTCGGCGGTGTAGGGCCGGCGCATCCGCCGCAGCGTCGCCGTGCAGCCGCTCTGCAGGGATACATGGAGATGGCGACATAATCGTCGGTCTGACCACAGCGCAAGGAGTCGCTTGTCGAACTCCCAGGGCGCGATGGAGGTCAGGCGCAGTCGCGGCACATCGGTGCGCTCCAGAAGCTCCGCCGTCAGTTCGTACAGGCCATAGCCGTTGGCTCTGTACGATGAAATCTGGACACCCGTGATGACGATTTCCTTGAACCCGCCGGCTACCAGCGCCTGAACTTCCTGCACCACCTCGTCAACGGGGCGGCTGTGTTCCCGGCCGCGCGTGAGAGGGATGATGCAGAAGGCACAGCGCATGTTGCAGCCGTCCTGAATCTTGACAAGCGCTCGCGTCTTGCCGAATTCCAGTGGAACGTAGGGAAGGGGCAGCTCAGGTTTAGGGCCTTGAAGCGCCTGCCCGAGAAGGCGCTCACGCACGATCTCAAGCAGTTGGGCCTTTTCGTCATTGCCCACCACGAGGTCAACGCCGGCCAGTCGGGCCGCCTCGTCGGGTGCGCCCGTGACGTAGCAGCCGGCGAGGACGGTCTTCAGGCCGGGGTTGATGCGCCGGCCCCGCCGGGCGACCTTGCGCGAGGTGCGCGCGGCCACGTGTGTCACCGTGCAGGAGTTGATGACGTGCAGGTCGGCGTCGTCAAGGGAATTGGCGATCTCGTGGCCGGCGGCGACAAACTCGCGTGCCAACTGCTCCAACTCCGCCTGATTCAGTTTGCAGCCCAGATTCGTAAAATGAACGCGCATGGGAATTCGGACGACACTGAGAATAGTTGGCTGGATGGCTGGGCAGTACTGCGCAAACCAGCAACCCCGCCGGCCATCCAATCAGCCGGCATTTTCATACCCCGGTGGATGAAGCATAGCATTGACAGGCAGGACTGTCAAGAGCAGCCAGTTCCCCTTCGGATGGTTGTAGCAGTGGGCCTGATTGTTGATCCCCTCTCGCGGTGCTATAATTTGACCGTGTTCACCCGTACAGGTGAGCTCTCGTGAATGTACGCAATACGCACTGCATGCAGAGGAGTATAACCAGATGCGGATTTTGTTATACACAGGCAAAGGCGGCGTCGGCAAGACGAGCGTGGCGGCGGCGACAGCGCTGCGCTGCGCCGACCTCGGCTATCGCACCGTGGTGATCAGCACGGACGCGGCGCACAGTCTGGGTGATTCTTTCGACGTTGAGATCGGGGCGGAGCCGACAGAATTGACCTCGAACCTGTGGGCGCAGGAGATCGACGTTTTGCATCAGATGGATCACTACTGGGGGATTGTTCAGGAGTGGTTGGCCAGTGTTCTGTCGTGGCGTGGTGTCAATGAGATCATTGCCGAGGAGGTCAGTGTCTTCCCGGGTATGGAGGAATTGGCCAGCCTGTTGCAGATTGTTTATCTCCACGATAGCGGCGACTACGACGTGATCATTGTGGATTGTGCTCCGACGGGCGAGACGCTGCGCTTTCTCTCCATGCCGGAGGTCGCCCGCTGGTATCTGACGCGCATCTTTCCATTGGAGCGGCAGGCTGCGCGCGTTGCCGGCCCAATCCTCAGGTCCGTGGTCGATCTGCCTGTGCCCGAGGATGCGGTGTTCGAGGCCATCAAGAATCTGCTGATGCAGTTGAACGATATGGAGGAACTGCTGACGGACCCGGACCTCACATCCATTCGGCTGGTGCTCAATCCCGAGAAGATGGTCATTAAAGAAGCGCAGCGCACGTTCACTTATCTGAACCTCTACGATTTCCACTGCGATATGGTCGTCTCGAACCGCATTATCCCAGAGCGGGTGGAAGATGCGTACTTCGATGCCTGGAAAGCAACGCAGGAGAAGTGGGGCCGGTTGGTTGAGGAAGCGTTCACCCCACTGCCGATCTTGGAGATTCCGTTGTTCGACCAGGAGGTGGTGGGGTTCGACATGCTCCGGCGTATGGCCGACGCCACATACGAGGACCGTGACCCGACGGGCTTGTTCTACAAGGGCAAAGTTCAGACTGTGGAGAAGCTCGACGGTGAGTATCGCATGGAACTCGCGTTGCCCTTCATACAGAAAGAGGCGATTGATCTGACGCGATCGGGCGGAGAATTGGTAATCAGCATTGGGAATTTCCGCCGCAATCTGGTGCTGCCTCGCGTGCTGGTTGACCTGGAGATCACGCAGGCTACCATGCAGGATCAGCGGCTGGTAGTCACCTTCGGGAGCAACGAAAAGGGAACTCAGGGGAACTGAATGGAGCGGAAGGGGATTGTAGACTGGCTTGAAGTGGTACAGTGCATGTCCAGGTGCGAACGATCAGTTTCCCTCAATTCCCCCGAGTTCCTCCAAGTTCCCCTTGTCAAAGAATCGCTCGTGCAGCATGTAGGCGGCGACGCCGGCAGCGGCCAGGCCGGCCCCTCCAGCGGCTGCCCGAACCAGCACCTGCCGACCCGGCGGGCTGGGCAGACGCATGAACACCGGCAGATCCAGGATTCGTTCCGGCAGGCGCGGCGGGAAAGTCAATCGTAAGCGCCAGGCCGAAGCCGGCGACAGCTCATTGGCGGCCCGCACCAGCGCAGCGTGCAACTGCACCCGGAAGGCCGGTGACATCTTCGCAGGTGCAAGTACCATCTTTACCTGCGTGGCCAGCTCCAGCAGGGGAGCCAGGGTTTCCCGGTCCTCTGGGAACATGGCAAGATAGGTTGGGGTGTGGTCTCCTCCCTCGTTCAAATGATCGGCGTGTGCGGCCAACACCTCGATCAACAACTCATCTCTCATGACACACCCTCCACGCTGTCAGGATAACATGCCGGCATCGGTCGGGTAGGCACCCAGGCCCACAGTACCCGGCCCCAGGTGAGCGGTAATCCCCAGCCCAAGATCAGCGGTAAATGTCTGCTTGCAGTTAAGTGTCGCTTCAGCCATGCCCAGCAGCAATCGCGCATCCTCCGGGACAGCGGCGTGCGCTATGCCCACATTCACCGGCCGGCTGCCGTGGGCTTTGGCCGTGATTTCCACCAGACGATGAAGGGACTTGCGGCGGCTGCGAATCCGCTCGGTCGCTTCCAGTGCACCGTTCTTCAGTTGAACGATGGGTTTGATATTGAGCAGCGCACCAATCGCACTTTGCAGCCGGCTGATACGACCACTTTTCTGCAGGAACTCCAGATTCAGCGGTGCCAGGACAATCGTCAGGCTATCACGAATTTTCTTCAGCAGAGCCAGAATCTCCTCGGCGGACTGGCCGGCCTTCACTGCTTCAGCCGCCTCCACCACCATATACCCCAGGCCGACCGACCCCGCAGCACTGTCAAAGACGTGCACTTTCACCTCGTCGGCAACTTCTCGAACCGCCATCTCGGCCGAGCCAACAATGCCGCTGAGATGGCGAGAGATGTGGAGCGAGATGATTTCATCGGCGCCATGCGCAGCCAGTTCTCGATACAGTTGGGCGAACTCGCCGACGGATGGTTGGGAGGTGGTCGGGATGACCCCTGTCTCCCTGATCCGCCGGTAGAAGGTTCTCGCGTCGATCGTCACGCCATCCAGAAAATCCTCCGAACCGAAAACGACGTGGGCCGGAATGACGGCGAAATCGTACGCTGCTCGCAATGAGGCTGGCAAGTCGCAGGTGCTATCGGTGACGATGGCGATCATTCAGTTGACCTTTCCGTCCCCGTTGTGGAACGTGAAGCCCTGCTCCTCCAGGTCTTCACGCAGCCCGACCAGGGCCCGGTGGTACAGGCTCTTGATGGCCCCTTCACTGCGGCCCATAATCTGGCCAATCTGGCGGTTGGATAGCTCTTCACTGAATTTCAAGACCAATAGCAACTGCCGATCTGGATGGAGCCGGCGTATTGCCTGGGCCAGGGCCCGTTCTCTGTCCCGGCACTCTACGGTGTGGTCTGGCGCATGCTCCGGGTGATCGTGGAGCGTCAGGCCTTCCAACGGTAACTCCGTCCAGCGGCTGTTGTCCCGATGCCAGTTGGCCACCACGTTGTGGGCAATCCGGTACAACCATGCTGCAAACGGTGCACCACGATCCTTGTAGCGCCCGATGTTGGTTAACGCATTGTAGAACGTGTGAGCTGTGAGATCTTTGGCGTCTTCCTCGCTCCCGGTACGATGGAATATGTAGCTGTAGATGCGATCCACGTAGCGTTGGTAGAGTTCGCCAAACGCTTCGGCATCTTCTTTAGCTTTCTCGATCAGTTCCGATTCAGGTGACGGCACGGTCCCCTCCGGCCGCTCTTTCGCAAAGGTAAGAACACAGCAGAGCGGCGTTAGTTGCGTTTACACAAGTATACTCTTGCATGGCAGGGCCGTCAATCGTCGGCCCGGTAGCTCACAGGGCTGGGGATGCTGTTTACACCAGTTCCCCTCTTGTGGTACAATTAACGACGTGTCTGCTGGCCGCGTTGAGGATGAACGAGGAGTTGAACGATGAAGAGAGATGCTGAGCAGCATGTGTGGGCCGAGTTCCAGCGCATGCACGACGAAATGGACCGCCTGTTCGAGGGCTTGCTGCCGGGGCACAAATTGCCGGCGCGACGCCCTTGTGTGTGGTGCCCGCCCACCGACGTCTACGAGACCGCCGACGCGGCGGTCGTCCGGGTGGAGATTGCCGGCGTGGAGGAAGACCACTTCGATATTTCCTTCGCCGACAACGTTCTGACGATAGCCGGCGTGCGCCGTAGTCGAGAGACGGAGCAGCGAGCCTACCAGCAGATGGAAATCTGGTCCGGGCCGTTTCGCACACAGGCTCACATTCCGTGGCGGGTCGATGTGGGTTCCATCGAAGCCCACTACGCTGATGGATTCCTGGTTGTCCGATTGCCAAAGGTAGGTCGGCAGGTGAAGCAGGTGCCCATCCGCACATCCGAGGAGCAATGACTTCATGAAGCTATTCCATCAAGGTGGACAACGTATGAGTGTGAGCCCTGCGCCGGAACAGCCGCAGGACGACATGCCCAAAATACCTGAGCACCTGCCAATCCTGCCGTTGCGCAACGTCGTTGTCTTTCCGCACACCTTCGTTCCTTTGACCGTCGGTCAGCCCCGCTCGATTCAGTTGGTCGATGAAGCAGCCGTTGGCACGCGCATCATTGGCCTGGTGGCGATGAAGGATCTGGGCATTGAGGTGCCGGGGCCTGAGGATGTGTACGCGACCGGAACGGCAGCATACGTTCACCGCATGATCAAGGGCCCCGATGGCAACATAGGCCTCTTTGTTCAGGGATTCGAACGCATCGTCATATCTGACTGGGTCGCTCAAGATCCCTACTTGCAGGCGCGCGTCAGTGTACTGCCTGAAGTTGCCGAGATGACCATCGAGGTTCAGGCCCTGATGCGTAATGCGGCCGGTCTGTTTCGGCGCATGGTTGAACTTGTACCTCACATGCCTGAAGAACTCATGCAGGCCGCCCTGAACATTGACGATCCTGTACAGTTGGCCTACTTCATCGCCAGCAATATCCGGATGGATCTGGAGGATGCGCAGGCTTTCCTGGAAATCCCGGATGTCGTTACCAAGTTCCGCTCGCTGACCAAGATGCTCAATCAGGAGCTGGAAGTCCTGGAGTTGGGCCGCAAGATCCAGTCGGAGGCCCAGGAAGAGATGGAAAAGTCACAGCGCGAGTACTTCTTGCGCCAGCAGCTCAAAGCCATTCAGGAGGAACTCGGCGAAGGGGATGAGCAGGCCATGGAGGTGGCGGAACTTCGGGAAAAGATCGAACAATCGGGCATGCCCGAAGAAGCCCGCAAAGAGGCGCTGCGGGAGCTCAGTCGCCTGGAAAAGTTGCCGCCCCAGGCTGCGGAGTACGGTGTCATCCGGACTTACCTGGAATGGATGACGGAAATGCCGTGGGCCGTGACCACGGAAGATAATCTTGACATAACTCATGCGCGCCAGGTGTTGGACGAGGACCACTACGACCTGGAGGATGTGAAGGATCGAATCCTGGAGTATCTGGCGGTCCAGAAGTTGCGGCAGGAGCGCCTGCAGAGTCAGAACGAAGGGGACGCTCTCGATTCTGAAGCCAGCGGCGCCATCCTGTCGTTTATCGGCCCGCCCGGTGTGGGCAAGACCAGTCTGGGGCAATCCATTGCTCGTGCGCTGGGCCGCAAATTCGTTCGGATGAGCCTGGGCGGTGTGCGGGATGAAGCCGAGATCCGGGGGCATCGCCGAACGTACATCGGTGCCATGCCCGGACGAATCATTCAGGGGATCCGGCGTGTAGGCACCAGGAACCCGGTGTTTATGCTCGATGAGATTGACAAGGTTGGCGCCGACTGGCGCGGCGACCCTTCGTCGGCCTTGTTGGAAGTGCTGGACCCGGCTCAGAATAAAGATTTTCGGGATCATTACCTTGATGTGCCGTTTGATCTGAGCCAGGTGTTGTTCATCACCACCGGTAACGTGTTGTCGGCGATCTCACCGCCGCTGCGGGACCGAATGGAGATTATCCAGCTCTCTGGATACACCGAGAACGAGAAGCTCCACATTGCCAAGGGCTATCTGGTCCCACGCCAGGTGGAGCAGAACGGGCTGCGTGAGGAGGAGGTCGAGTTTACTGACGAAGCACTGCGTCGGATTATCCAGGACTATACGCGTGAGGCCGGCGTGCGCAACCTGGAGCGCGAGATCGGCAAGGTGTGTCGCAAGGTGGCCACTCGGATCGCCGAGGGCACTGTCGAGCGTGTGGTTGTGCAGGCGGAGGACGTGCCGGCCTATCTGGGTCCGCAGCGCTTCTTCTTCGAGTGTGCTGATCGAACAGAGATTCCCGGCGTGGCGACGGGGTTGGCAGCCACGGCAACGGGCGGCGATGTGTTGTTTATCGAGGCGACTATGATGCCCGGCGGCAAGGGCTTCCAGGTGACAGGACAACTGGGTGACGTGATGCGCGAGAGTGCCCAGGCTGCCTTGAGCTATGTCCGCTCCAAAGCCACCGACCTGGATATCCCGACCAGGTTCTTCGATGAGACGGACATCCACGTGCATGTGCCGGCCGGCGCCATCCCCAAGGATGGACCCTCAGCCGGCGTCACCATGGCTACGGCGCTGGCGTCGCTGCTGACGGGCCGGCCCATCCGCGCGGATGTGGGCATGACGGGCGAAATCACCTTGCGCGGCAAGGTGTTGCCCGTCGGCGGAATCAAACAGAAGGTCCTGGCCGCACACCGTGCCGGCCTCCGCACCATCATCATGCCGGAGCGGAACGAGAAGGACCTGGACGATATCCCCGATGAGATCCGCCAGGAGATGCAATTTATCTTCGTGGATAGCGTCGATCAGGTGTTTGATGCGGCCCTGCGCCCGGAGGTTGTTGAGTCTCCTTTCACAGCGCAGCGTGACGGGCACGGTGAGCGCGATGGCGGCCAGGTTGAAGAGCCGGCTGTGCGAGAACCGGTCGAGCCCGCGTATGCTGCCGGCGAGGAGCCAGTGATCAGTGATCAGTAATCAGTAGTCAGTCAACATGCCCCTACGAGGCTCCATGAAGCATGAAAATTGGTGGATAGCTG
>CAZHMV010000110.1:0-18984 GCA_964532665.1 uncultured Anaerolineales bacterium | reverse complement strand
GCTCATGGGTCGTCTGTTGGTGAGCAAGGCCCGCTTCAGCCACAGACTTGACGGGTAAGCCGGCTCTGCCACCCACCTGGGCCTTTGGCCCCTGGATGAGCGGCAATGAGTGGAACAGCCAGGCCAGGGTGATGGAGCAGGTTCGTAAAACCATCGAGCACCACATCCCGGCCACGGTGCTGGTCATAGAGGCCTGGAGTGACGAAGCCACTTTCTACGTCTGGAACGACGCCCGGTATGCGCCCCGACCGGCCGATGAGCCTTTCTCTTACAGTGACTTCACCTTTCCCTCCGACGGGCGCTGGCCCGATCCGAAAGGCATGATCGAAGAGCTCCATCACCTGGGCATTCGGGTGCTGTTGTGGCAGATCCCGGTGATGAAAAAAGGAGAGGCCCCTCATCCCCAGAGCGATGCGGACGAAGCGTACATGCTTGAGAAAGGCTACTACGTACGGGAAGCCGACGGCCGACCTTACCACGTGCGTCCGTTCTGGTTTCACGACGGTCTGGTGCTGGATTTTACTAATCCTGAAGCTGTGCAGTGGTGGCTCAGCAAGCGGGCCTATCTGTTGGACGAACTGGGGATCGACGGCTTCAAGACAGATGGAGGCGAGCACCTGTGGGGACGGAACCTGCGGTTCGCCGATGGCCGGCGGGGGGATGAGCTGTGGAACCTCTACCCCAACCTGTACGTGGGCGCCTACCACCGCTTTGCCCGGGCGAAGTGCCATGGCGACGCAGTCACCTTCAGCCGGGCCGGGTTCACTGGCGCCCAGGCCTATCCCTGTCACTGGGCCGGCGATGAGGATTCCACCTGGGAGGCTTTCCGCGCCTCCATCCTGGCCGGACTGAATGCTGGCCTCTCGGGCATCCCCTTCTGGGGTTGGGACCTGGCCGGGTTCAGCGGGGAGATTCCCTCGGCGGAGCTCTACCTGCGGGCAGCGGCCATGGCGACCTTCTGCCCCATCATGCAGTACCATTCGGAGTACAACGAGCACCGGAAGCCTTGCCGCGATCGCACACCCTGGAATATCGCTGAGCGCACCGGCGAGCCGTTGGTACTCGAAGTCTATCGCCGTTTTGCCCAATTGCGCATGCGATTGCTGGCGTATATCGAAGCCGAGGCGGCGCACTGCGCCGCTACGGGTGAACCGCTGATGCGATCTCTGTTTCTGGACTGGCCTCAAGATCAGGCAGCGTGGGAGATTGCCGACCAATATTGCTTTGGCAGGGCGCTGCTGGTTGCCCCGGTGGTCGAGCCTGGCCTTATCCAACGACGCCTTTACCTTCCAGATGGAACGTGGGAAGATTTCTGGGATGGCACACATCTAACAGGTGGCCGGTGGATCACACGATCTGCCCCATTAGACATCATTCCTGTCTATCGTCGCCTGGATGCCCCCTGGCCGGTTTTGGCTGCTTAGCTGGCTCTCCGGCTTGCTTCTACTTCGCCACGTTGAGAGCCCCGCTGACTGAAGGCTCTCGGTGCCTGCCGACGCCGCCCGCTCCGCCATTCGTGATTGCGGGTTGAGGTCTCCGCTGATTAGGGGTTGATCATCCGTGGCCGGCCCGGCTGTTAGCGGACGAATTGTATGGACCAAGTAGGTGCGATTTCAGCCACATTGAGGGAGCCGGCCCCTGAATGGGGAATCGGAGGCGAGACCGCCGCGCCGGGTTGGCCGGCCGGCTGATACCCCCGGCCGGTGTTGACTTAATACCTGAACCAGTGTAGCATAGAGGCGAAGTGGGTTTTCCATCATTCTCTCTCTCCTGTTATTGTATTGAGGTAATTATAATCCAGGAAAGTATACACGCTATCCACGGGATCAGGTGGTCGCCATCCTCTGGAAATGGTGGCCGACACCATGGGAATACATACTATCTATGGCTTCGCAACTACGAGTCGGCATCGATATTGGGGGAACATTCACTGATGCGGTGGCGGTTTCCAGGGAAGACATCCGTATTGCCAAAGTGCCCTCGGACCCTGCCCACCCCGGGGCAGCGGTCGTGGCGGCGGTTGAGGCGCTGAACCTGGCGGAGAGGCCGCAACGTTTCCTGCATGGCACAACGCTCGTGACCAACTTCTTGCTGGAACGCAAAGGGGCTCCAACCGGCTTCATTACCAGTCATGGCATGCGCGATGTGCTTCATATAGGGCGCCATGAGCGCCCGTTCACCTACGCCATACACCAGGAGATTCCGCAGCAGCATCACCCACCCGTACCACGCCGGTGGCGTCTGGCCATCCCTGAACGGATCGACGCTGATGGCGAAGTATCTATTCCAATTGACGAGCAGGCCGTGCGCAAAGCGGCTCGCAAACTGGTGGCAGCGGGGGTGCAAGCCGTTGCCATCGGGTTCCTGCACTCTTATCGCTATCCCGACCATGAGCGTTTGGCAGAGCGTTGGGTGCGGGAAGAGGCACCAGACGTCTTCGTTTCAACCTCCAGCGAGGTCTCTCCCCGCTTTCGGGAGTACGAACGCTTCCTCACCACGGCCTGGAACGCGCGCGTAGCGCCGGGTGCAGCCCGCTACCTGGCCTTCCTGGCCCAGGAGATTGAGACCCGTTGGCCGGGCCTGCACCTGACTTTGATGACCAGCAACGGTGGCCTCGAATCTGTGGACATGCAGGCCGCGCAGGCCGCGTTCGCCGACCTGCGGCGTACGCCTATCCGCCTGGCGCTTTCCGGTCCGGCGGCGGCCGGCAACGCCGTGGCGCGTGTCGCCCACGACCTGGACCTGCCCAACTGCGTGGGCCTGGACGTAGGTGGCACCAGCTCCGACATCGTGGTGGTGCGCGAAGGCCGGCTGCGGGAGGCCCCGCTCGAGGAGCGGCGCGTGGGCGGCTACCCGCTGCAGGTTCCCATGCTCGACCTGGGCAGTATCGGTGCCGGCGGCGGGTCTATCGTCCGCCGCGATGCTTTCGGAACCCTTCACGTAGGCCCGCAATCGGCGGGGGCCGATCCCGGACCGGCCTGCTACGCGCGCGGCGGCAAACAGGCAACTGTCACCGATGCTGCCGTGGTCGCCGGTCGCCTCCCCCCGGACGTGCTTCTGGGCGGTACGATGCCTCTCCAGGCTGACCTGGCCTCCCTGGCTCTGGCCAGCACCTTCAACACTTCTGGCGAGGGCGTCGTGCGGGCCGCGCTCGAGGTGCTGACTCTGGCCGAAGCCAGCATCGCCTTCGCCATCCGCGAGCGCACCGTGGCGCGTGGCCTGGACCCCGCCGAGTTGGCTCTGGTTGCCGCGGGCGGTGCGGGGCCCTTGCTGGCATGCGGCATTGCGGAGACTCTGGGGTTGGCCGAGGTCGTCGTCCCGCCCTTGCCCGGGCTGCTTGCCGCCTGGGGGTTGCTCGTCGCCCCCGAGCGACGCGAATCCACCGTCACCGTGTTGCGCCCCCTGGCGGAAGTCACGCCTGAGGAAGGAGAAGCTTACTTCGCCCGGGCAACCAAGGGCCTGTCGGCTACCCCACCGCCAGGTGCACAAGTGCTGTGCACGGCCGCGCTGCGCTATTTGGGCCAGGGGTTTGAAGTGGAGATCAAGGTCGAAGACCCTACAGATCTGGCGGCTCTGGCGGCGCGCTTCCACGATGCCCATGAGCATGAATACGGCTTCGCGCTGCGCGATTCCCCCGTCGAGTGGGTCGAACTGCGCGTCGCCTGGGAGGTCCCGGCCGAGGACTGGGCCTTCCCCGATCCGGACAGCGCGGCGGAGGCGGCGGAAGAAGTCGTGCTCTGGGAGTTGCACGCCGACCCAACGGACGGGGCACCGCGTCCTGCGCAGATGATGGCCCGCGTGCTCCGGCGCCGCGCCCTGCGCGCGGGCGACGAGATCGACGGCCCGGCCGTCCTGCTCGAACGGGATGCCACCATCTACATCCCCACTGGCTGGAAAGTCACGGCTACGGCAGGTGGTTACCTGAGGATCAGACATCATGAGCATTGAGTCCCGCATCACACCGGTCGAATTGACGTTGCAAGACCAGGTCATCTACGGGGCACTGACGACCCTGGCGCGCGAGGTAGGCCATCGCCTGAAGCGTGCTGCCCACTCCTCCCTGATCCGTGAGTCCGATGACTACGGCGCGGCTATTGTTTCGGTCAATTATGAGCTCCTGGCAGAAGCCGATACCACACCCTTGCAAATGGGTCCCCTGGCCGGCTACGCTCGCGGTGTAGTGGAGAGCCTGACCGAATACGGCGAGGTACTGGACCCTGGGGGTGTGTACCTGCACAACGACCCTTACCGCGGTGCCACGCACAGCCCCGATATCGGCGCCATCGCGCCGCTCTACGCCGGCGGTGAACTGTTCGGCTTTGTGGGCACCGCCGCGCACCATGTGGACATCGGCGCTGCCGTGCCTGGCACGTGCATCATCAGGGCCCACGACACTTTCAGCGAAGGTATACGGCTGGTTGCCTTTCCGGTCGAGCAGGATGGTGAGCCTGTCCCCGCCGCCTGGCGCACGATCTCCAGCAATGTGCGTACGCCGGAAATGGTCGTTGGCGACCTGCAAGCACAAGTGGCTGCCTGCCACTGGGGCCAGCGCGGCTTCGCTCACCTGGTGGAACGTTACGGTGCGGAGCGCCTGCAGGTGGCGACCCGTCGTCTGCTCCGTGTTGCCGAGCTACACATGCGCGAAGCGATCCGCGCTATCCCCGATGGGAGCTACAGCGCCAGGGGATACCTGGATGGTTATGAGGATACTGACGAGGTCGATATCCTTATCGTGGTCAAGCTGAATGTTCAGGAAGACGAGCTGACCGTTGACTTGACGGGTAGCGCGCCACAGCTCGACCATGCGCCGATCAACATGCCTTTTTACGGTACCACCGACATGGCTGTGCTGCTCACGTTGCGCACCTTGTTGCTCCCCGAAACAGAGTATCCCAACCTGCCTCACAACGCCGGCTTGTTCCGGCCCGTACGCATTGTAGCTCCCCCGGGGAGCATTGTTAACCCGATTTTCCCTGCGCCCACCATCGGGCGCTTCTGTGGTGGGCAAATGGTGTCCAATCTGGTTGTCAAGGCGCTGCAGGACGTGCTCCCCGATCGTGTGTGCGCTGGCTGCTCTACCACCAAGGCCATCACCTTTGCCGGGGAGCAGGGGGGCAAATCCTGGATCTACATGGACGTCACCGAGGGCGCTTACGGCGGTATGCAAGGCATGGACGGGCTCGACGCGGTGGACGTGCTCTATGCCAACACCAAGAACAACCCCATTGAAGATATCGAGGCCCACTATCCCTTGCGCGTGGAGCGCTACGAACTGCGCGAGGACGCCCCCGGCGATGGCCAGTGGCGCGGCGGCTTCGGCCCACTACGCGATACCCGCATCCTCGTCGATGGCTTCATCGGTGTGGAAGGCGACGGCTTCCGCCATGCGCCCTGGGGATTGAAGGGCGGCGAGGACGGCGCTACGGGGGGTGTCATCATCTTCGACGAGGAGTCGCCTCAAGGCCGGCTCCTGGCCTCGAAGATCGACAACATGCCTGTGCGCGCCGGGACGGTGATCCGCGATCTGTGCCCATCGGGCGGCGGCTTTGGCCCACCCGAGAAGCGCGATCCCGCCGCCCGGCAGCGCGACATCGGGGACGACCTGGTCCATCCTGAGTGACCGGTCCCTGGTAGCGATTCCGGAGGTTACCATGCCCAAAGCCCTGGTGATCAACCCCAATACCTCCCCTGAAATGACGACCGACATCGAAGCGACTGCCCGGCGCGTTTTCCAACCGCCGTGGCAGGTTGTGGTGCGCATGGCACCCGCCGGCCCCGAATCGCTGGAGTCATGGGCCGACTACCACCTGGCGAGCGTGTGCGTGCTGCCGCTTCTGGAAGAGAACCCCGACGTGGAGGGTGTGGTGTTGGCCTGTTTCGGCGACCCCGGGCTCTATGTGCTCAAGGAGGTCTGCGACGTGCCCGTGGTGGGGATCGCCGAGGCAGCCATGTCCATGGCGCTACTCCTGGGCGCCAGGTTCGGCATCCTGGCCGGCATGGGGCGGGCCGTGGAGCTTATGGACAGTATGGTGCGCACCTATGGCATGGAGGCACGTTACGCGGGCAGTGCCGCGCTGGAGATGCGGGTGCTGGAGTTTGAGACCGAACGGGAGAAGACCCTGAAGACCCTTACGCGCGTTAGCCGCGATCTGCGCGCGCGAGGAGCAGAGGTGCTGCTGCTGGGCTGCGCCGGCCTAACCAGCTACGCGGAAGCCCTGCAAGCCCGGGTGGAGATGCCGGTGATCGATCCTGTGGAAGCAGGATGCCGCATGTTGCAGATGCTCGTCGCTTCGGGGTTGAACACCAGCCACGTGGGCCTGTACGCCCGTCCCGCGCCGCAGAAGATGAACCACATGTCACGGCTGTTCAGCGAGGAGGCCATCCGCAGCCTGACGATCCGGGAAGACCCTAAGGGTTTTTGAGAGCAACCTGCGCAAAAAGGCCCTCCAGATTGCCAGGAGTGATGATGTATAAGGGTGTTGGCGGAAACCCTTAGGGTCTTCCCAAATTTTCAGACACCCTCTTACCCAACCACCTTGCGGAAAGCATCCTTCATCTCACCCACGCTCAGCACATCCGACGGCAGTCCATAATCCGAAAGCCTCTGCCCCAGTCGGGTGATCTGAGGCGGTTCGACGTAGGTCTGGCGGAGCACCTCGGGTCGGGAGAAGACTTCCCGCGTGGGTCCGTCCAGCAGCTTGCGTCCTTGCCCCAGGACCACGGTACGCCGGGCATACTGTGCCACGATGCGCATCTCATGAGTAATGATGATGACGGTATGCCCTTCCTCTTTCCAGAGACGCTGCAGGAATTCCATCACCTCGATGGACTGAGGCATATCCTGGCCCGTGGTGGGCTCATCCACAATGATCGTGTGGGGCCGCATGGCCAGGATGGAGGCGATGGCTACCCGCTGACGCAGTCCTTTGGGCAGGAAGTAGGGGTGCGTTTCGAAGAGGTCGGGGGACACGCCGGCCACCTGGGCTGCCTCTTCCACCCGCGCCTTGACTTCTTCCTCGTCCCAACTGAGGTTGCGCGGGCCATAGGCGATCTCATCCCAGACGCTGCGGTTGAACAACTGGTGGTCCGGGTTCTGGAAGACGTATCCCACTTTGGTGACCAACTGCTTGATGATGCCCCGACTGCGCGTATCGATCCCCTCGACTGTGACCGAGCCCTTCGTAGGCTTGAGCAGACCGTTGAGGCATTTCGAAAGCGTGGTCTTGCCCGAGCCGTTCTGCCCGATCAGCGCCATGAACTCCTGCTCACCAACGGTCAGGTTGATGTCGAAGAGGGCCGGCGTGCCATCGGGATAGACGAAATCGAGATGGTCTACCTGGATCAGCGTCTTCATGCGTACTCTCCCTTCGCATCCAGAACTTCTTGTGTGACCTCCACGCCGGCCTCCAGATCGAGCGGCAGCGGGACATGCTCGCCAAGATAGTCCTCCTGGCGCAGCCACTCCGCGAATTCGGTGACCTCGGGCGTGAGCACGCCGCGCTCGGCCAGGTAGGCCGGTTCTTTGAAGAACTCCCGCGGCGGCGCCAGCCTGTCCACACGCCCCTCCCACATGAGCAGCATTTGGTCTGCGAGTGGCGCCAGTTGCTCGATGTTGTGCTCTACCACAATCAGGGTGTGGTCCCCGGCCTCCTTCAATTTGTGCAGGATATCGAAGATGAGCTGCTTACCCAGAGGGTCGATCATGGAGGTGGGCTCGTCCATGATGATGATGGGGGGATTCATGGCCAGAACGCAGGCGATGGCCACACGCTGCTTCTGCCCCCCGGAGACGTCGTAGGGGCTCTTGTCCAGCAGATCCTGAATCATGGTGACCTCGGCCGCCCACTCCAGACGCTCGCGGATCTCTGAGATCCCGAGCCCCATGTTTTCCAGACCGAAGACCAGTTCCTCTTCCACCGTCATGGCCGTGAACTGTGATTCGGGATCGGCGAAGACCAGACCCACCTTGCTGGCCAGGTCGAGGGCATCCATCTCACTCACGGACTTGCCGAAGACTTGCACATCGCCACGGTAGACGCCGTTGTTGCTGTGGGGGATCAGTCCGTTGATGGCCGAGATCAAACTCGTCTTGCCCTGTTCGTTGGCCCCCACAATGCCTATGAAAGAGTTTCCCTCTATTTCCAGGTCCACGCCGCGTAGGGCAAACTCGGTGGTGTTTTCGTACTTCCACTCCAGTTCCTGGAAGGTTATGACAGCAGACATAGCTACCTCGCTCAACCTCTAGCCAATGCCAAGCAGCCCGCGCAGGTAGATATTCAGGGGCGAGTGCTCGATAGAGAAAACGCCATAGCGCAACTGAGCGATGCCTGTGGCGATGAAGACCACCACCATAAGCCCGACAAGCACCCAATCACGTTTCTTCATGACATACTGCGACCGGACATAGTCGGCGCGCTTCCCCCCCGCCCTTACGCGCCCGGTCAGGGTGTAGCCGCGGGCGAAAAGCGCGTTGCTGATCTCATCTGCACGGCGCAAGGCGATGGAGAAGAGTGGAACCAGGTACATCATGTAGAGCTTGACCTGATCGCTGAGGCGCATGGCCTTGGTATCGAGCCCGCGCGCCTGTTCAGCCTCGCGGATTGTCTTGAAGTCTTCCAGGAACATCCCCGCTGACCGGATGGAGAGGCCGATCACGTATGAGGCGACGAAGGGCAGGCGCAGGGAACGCAGCGCCACCAGCATGTCCCGCTCGCGGTTGGTGGAGAAATAGAAGATCGTGCCGAAGAGCATCGCGATCAAGCGCCAGTAGGCTGCGAAGGTGAAGAAGACCGGTTGGTAATAGATCGTGATGGGTCCCACCTGGAGGGGGACATAGCTGGGGTCTTTACCTGGTGCCAGGATCACCACCGTAAACATGAAGAACGCCACGGTAAAGATGACCGGCATGTAGATACGCAGTCGCCGCAGGTCAACACGACCCCAGCGCATGATGGCAACATTGACCCACAACAGCACGAAATTGATGCTGGGGATATAGATGAAAAGTGGGATCACGCCCAGGAAGATGAACATGATCAGGCGTGTTGCCGGATGAAACTGGTACAAGGGCGATTCGATGGGCACGTGCCCGAGTAACGTCTTGCGCGCTCTTGGCACGCGTACAGGGATCTCGGCCGGGGCAGTTGTTGTCATACAAAGCCTCACGTAAGCCGTCGTAGGGGCAGATAGCTCGCCATCTGCCCCTACGAGACCCGGTTGCTCAGGCCCAGTAGCCTTTACAGAAAGCCTTGCTGCGCACCACCAGGGGTGAGACGTATTTCAACACCAGGGACCCCAGAATCACGGTGGGGATGGTGTTGCCGACGAACCAACCCAGGAATGTGGTGAGCTGGGCGGCCTGGGTAATCAGGCCAAAGGCCACCAGCATAGTTGAGCCCCAGGCAGCACCAATAGCATTGGGGACCAGAGCGCCCCACAGCAGCCAGATACCCCAGTCGCGGGTTTCCTTCAGGCTGGGATTGGCCTTGAGCGCGCGGAATGCCCAGCCCGCGACCATGCCCTGCAGGATGTTGGCCGGCAGGTAGGCGATGGAAACCGGCAGGGGTGCCGAGCCGGAGAGGGAGTTTGAAATCAAGGGGAAAAGACCTGCTGCAATGCCGCCCCACCAACCGAACCAGATGGAGCCAATGCTCTGGACAGCCTGCCCAGGCCAAAAGGCCGAGACGAAGCCGATGGGAATGGCCAGGCTGCCGAAGGTGCCCACAACGATGCCAATGCCGGTGAAGAGGGCCAGCATCACCACGTGAACGATACCGGGCCTGCGGATTTCGCCCTCTTCAACCGTCCATACACTTGAAGAGTTGCCTTCCATGATTACTTTCCTCCTGCGTTAGCTAGAATGATATGTGCACCGCTCGCAACACCACACGAATGACATGCGTGCTCAATTCTGTGATTTCATCACCTCCTTCGTATGGAATACCAGACATAGCTATCTTGACATTGTTAAATTGGGGGTAGCAGTCCAACCGCGTTGGGCGTTGGTGGCGCAACAGGCCGGATGACGGCCAATACGATTGGCCTCCTACCCACGCTTGAGGTGGTTTTCATCGCTCCCGGAGGAATTTTACAATGTCAAGCTATTTACCCTCCCGCAGGTTCGAAGCCTCTCTGTGCCGGAGCGAAGAATTATACACCCATCGGCCTTATTTGTCAGCTTCGCTTGCTTCGCCCCTACTGCGCCACGAATTACCGAGAGGACACCTGATCTCGGATGTCCTCGTTCAGGCGGTAGAAGTGAACGGCGTTTTTGCTCCAGAACTTGGCGCGCTCTTCCTCGCCGATTCCATCGAGCGCTGCATTGATGGTATCTGTCAGGATGGAGGGTAGCAAACCTGCCCTACATAGGTGTGTAGGGACATGAGGCGATTCAGATGTCGATAACAGCGCCCACAAAATCGGGAGCGAGCCCAATGTAATGGACAGGATCGAGCAGGTAGTCCACCTCCTCTTCTGAGAGTACTGCCATGACTTCAGGATTGCCAAGCAGGACAGAACGGAGCGATCTCCCATCCTGACCGGCGGCCAGGCAGGCTTCGTAGACGAGTTCATGTGCCTGCTGCCGGCCAACATGCTCCGCCAGACGCATCACCACGGCTTCGGCGACAATGCTGCCGTGTGTGAGGTTCAGGTTCCGCCGCATCGTCTCGCTGTGGACAACCAATCCACGGAAAATCTCCTGGCTGTGGTGCAGCGCAGCGCCGGTGAGAAGGCAGGTGTGCGGAATCAGATCCCACTCGATGTGCCACTCGCCCATCGCGCGCTCGTGCTCTGGCATCATGGCGGCGAGCATCGTCGGCACCTGCTGTGATGTAAGCCGTGCCAGGCCGATGACCCTTTCGCAAAGAACCGGATTGCGTTTCTGGGGCATCGTACTGGAGCTGCCTTTGCCAGGCGTGAAGGGCTCTTCGACCTCGCTGAACTCGGTCTTCTGCAGCGTGGCGATCTCATTCGCCATCTTGCCCAGTGTGGCCGTCAGCAGCCCGCACAGGGCGACGAACTCCGCGAAGCTATCGCGTGCGTTGTGCCACGCAATTGGCGATGGTGACAGGTCCAGCTCTTCGGCCAGGGCCTGATGCACGGCCTGGCCGTCGGTTCCCAACGACGCCAGGGTGCCGGCCGCTCCGGCAAACTGGCAGCGGAGCAGGCGAGGCCGGCTCTGGGCCAAACGCTCGGCATGACGCCGTAGCTCGTCTATCCAGACGGCGACCTTGAAGCCAAAGGTGATTGGCAATGCGTGTTGGCCGTGCGTTCGGCCGGCCATCACCGTATTGCGATGCCGGCGGGCCAGCGGGACGAGCATCGCGACCAACCGTCCCAGGTCACGGTCCAGCAGTGCCAGGGCCTCACGAAGCTGGAGCACGTTGCCGGTGTCCATGATGTCCTGGGTCGTTGCCCCCCAGTGGACGTAGCCACCCGCATCCCCCTGGCAAAGGGCAGCGAGTTGGCGCACCAGGGGAAGAATGGGATAGCCGACCAGGTTCGTACCTTTGCGCAAAGCGTCGAAGTCGATGGTCTCTGCGCGTGCTTGCCGGCTGATCTCCGCTGCGGCAGCGGTGGGCACGATGCCCAGGCGGGCTTGAGCTCGTGCCAGTGCCGCCTCCACATCGAGCCAGCATTGCACCAGATGGCGGTCGTCGAAGACTGCCCGCATCTCGGGCGTGCCATAGAAATCGCGGAAGACGAGGGAATCGACAACGTGTGAAGGCATCAGCTTAGCCCTTTGTCGCACCGAAGGTCAAACACAACCATGTTTTAGCCTTGGGATGATCCCGTTGGGCGCACGAGGTCCATCAACCGTCGCACTTCCAGGTGCTCTATATCTTCCACCGCCTTGGCCACCGATTGCACATGTTGGTCTGGCCAATACATCGTGGCGAGTGCCTCAAATTTTGCACGGACTTCCTCAGGCGTTAGCGGATTTTGGGGTTCCCCTTTGGTCGTGTTCACACGGCCCTGCAGGATACGTCCATCGTGCAACTCGACCTCACACCATGCCGGCCACAAGGCAGGATAGGCCTGATCGAGCGCCTCATCGTGATGAACGGTCACTTTACGTGCGAGCTCGAGGATTGTTGGATTCGTCAATTGCGATTCTCTGAACTCCGTTACGGTCGCGCGGCCGTTCACCAGAGCGGTCGCTATGCCAAATGGCAGGCTGAACTGTGCATCCACTCGGGTCTTGGGTTCGTATTTCTGGTCGATTGGATCGACGACCAGGCCCCACCCGGGACTCACCAACCCAACACGGATTGCCGCCACCTCCTCCGGGCTCCATCTCTCGTCTCGTGCTGCGCGCAGTGCGGCCTCGATTGGGCTTTGCATGTAGCGGCAGCAGCCAAAAGCTTTGATACCGGTCTGCATGATCTCCCATGTTCTTCCCAGATTAGCGGTAAGTCGTTCCGGTACAGCCGCATCGGAGTAAGCGTGCAAAAAGCCGAATTCGCCCTCCAGGATCGTGGCCGGCCCCGTATACCCGTGCTGCGCCAGCAGGGCGGCGAGGATGCCGGCGTGGGCTGCCTGTCCCGGTTGGATGCGCTTGGTAAGTGTTCCCTGGGCGAGATACTCCATGTTCCCGGATGCGAAGCTGCCGGCAATGCCAACCGCGTTTAGCATTTGATCGACTGTGAGGTCCAGTAAGCACGCTGCAGTCACCGCCGCGCCGAAAACATCGCTGGCCGACGTGGGATGAAACCCGCGGGCATACATGCTCGGGGGGGCAGCCGCATAACCGGCACGGCAGGCCATTTCGTAGCCAGCCGCAACTGCCGGCAACAGAGCCGCACCGTCAGCCCCCACGCGCTCTGCCACTGCCAGCCCTGCTGACCAGATCACGACACCTGGGTGTGACGAGGCGGCAGAATGCGTATCGTCCATCTCAATGCCGTGCTCGGTAACGGCATTGACGAACGCCGCCATGGCCGCTGGAATTCTCTCATCCAGGCCGAAGGCTGTGGCCTCGGGCACGCCGCCCATATCTCTAGCTACCTCACGGACAATCCGGCTCGAATCTTCCATCACTGTGCTGGCGGCCGCCACACCGAGGTAATCTAACAAGAGAAGGCGGGCATAATCAGCTACTGAAGTGGGCAGTGGCTGCTGCCCTATCTTATAGCAGTACTCGACAAGTGTTCGTGTTTCTTCCACTTATGCCTCCATTAGCTTGCGCACGGCATCACAAATCGTCTCGGCCTGGGGGATGACCGCCATTTCAAGGTTTCCCGCAAACGGCAGAGGCACCATCGGTGTCGTCAAGCGGCGTACCGGGGCATCCAGGTAATAGAAGCACTCGTCCGCAACGATGGAAGCCACCTCCGCACCCCACCCACAGGCCCGGGGATTCTCCTCTACAGTCAGCAGACGATTGGTCTTGTACAGCGATTGCTCAATTGTCTGCATATCCAGAGGGACCAAACAGCGCAGGTCGATAACTTCAGCATCAATTCCGTCCCTGGTCAGTTGTTCCGCTGCCTCAAGCGCCTTCGGGACCATGGCCGCCAGAGCGACGATCGTTACATCGCTGCCCTCCCGCCGCACCTTAGCCTGACCTAACGGAATGACATAGTCACCGTCTGGTACTTCACCTTTCGTCGCATACAGCGCCTTGTGTTCGAAGAAGATGACCGGGTCATCGTCGCGGATGGCGGCTTTCAGTAGTCCTTTGACATCCGCCGGCGTGGCCGGTGCTACCACTTTGAGTCCAGGGATCATCATGGCCCAGTTCTCAACACTTTGAGAATGCTGGGCGCCGAAACCAAGTTCACCGCCGTTCGCGGTGCGAATGACGAGCGGGAGACATACCTGGCCACCGGTCACATACCGCTTCTTGGCAATCTGGTTGGCAACCAAATCCCAACACGTCGCCAGGAAATCAGAGAACATGATCTCGGCCACAGGACGCAACCCCGTCATCGCTGCCCCCATGGCTGCCCCAAGTATCGCTTCCTCGGAAATTGGGGTATCTCGGACCCGATCTTCACCAAACTGCTCCAACAGGCCCGGTGTCGTCTTAAATACGCCGCCGGCCGCGGCCACATCCTCTCCCAGTAACACGACCCGCTCATCACGGGCCATCTCCTCCGCAAGGGCCATAGCGACAACTTTGCGATAGGTTAATTCCGCCATGAAGCTCCCTCCTCGCAAAACATATCTGCGTAGGCTTCATCAATCGATGGTTCGGGGGCGTTGATAGCCGCCTGAGTGGCATATTCTACCTCTGTCTTCACTTCGGTCTCAAGCACATCCAGTTCTGACGCGGAGATAGCTCCTTTCTCGATCAGCCTGTTTCGCAGCATTGGGATCGGGTCTCGGCTCAGCCAATACTCAACCTCTTGCGGTGGACGATATTTGGCCGGGTCTGTGCGAGAGTGTCCCTTGTGCCGATACGTCTTGGCCTCGATCAGGGTGGGGCCTTTACCACTCCGAGCGCGCGCCACAGCTTCTGAGACGGCATCGTAAACAGCCAGGAGGTCATTGCCATCCACGACTTCAGCCGGCACCCCGTTGCCCCGCGCTCGATCTGCGGCTGGATGTTTGACCACTGTCGTCTTGTTGATCGGCGTGTACTCTGAGTAAAGATTGTTCTCACAAATGTACACAATCGGCAACTGCCAGACAGCCGCCAGGTTGACCCCCTCATGGAAAGCACCGATGTTCGTCGCGCCGTCGCCGAAAAAGCAGAGTGTGACCTGTCCAGAACCACGCAGTTGGGCCGACCACGCACACCCGGTGGCGATGGGAATGTGGGCCCCCACGATTGGATAGGAACCCAATGCGCCATGTTCCTTGCTTGTGAGGTGCATCGAGCCGCCTTTGCCTTTGCAAAGTCCCGTTTCCCGGCCGAGTATTTCCGCCATGGCAGCTTCGACAGACACTCCACGTGCCAGTACGTGGTGGTGCCCTCGATAGGTGCACAAGACATAGTCATCCGGGCGAAGCGTCGCGCACGCACCCACGGCGACCGCCTCCTGGCCGATGGCCAGGTGGGTTGTCCCTCTGACAAGATTCTGCAAGAAGAGATCTTGCACTTTTTCTTCAAACCTGCGAATGAGCATCATTTGTCGGTAGAATTGAACCAACTGTTCATCGGATAATTGGTCGGATTGGATGCAAGTCGTAACCTCAGCTTGTTGCATGATATTTCCCTTCTGTGTATCCGTATCCCCGGGTCTCGGTTAGAGGCCTGTGTAACGGGTGTTCACAGCTACCTCAGCACGCTCATCGTTAAGCGCCAGGTTGCCTGATCGCCTGGCTCCAGTGGAGCAGGAGATTCCATCTTCAACCACTCGGCGAGATCCGGGTGGCCGGCGATACCCGGCTCAAGTCCGATGTGACTGATGGGCTTCTCCTCGGGCCAGCCGGCCTTGTTATACCAAATGCCCAGGTAACTGACCGGGGCTGACCAGCGCACTACCATGGCTTTACCCGCCCGAAGGTCGCGGTACACACAACGCCCTGGCCCCACCTCACGGCTGACGTACAGTGCGGCCGAATCGTCGGGGAAGGCCGTCTGGCGAAGCAGGTGCGGAGCATCTGCCTGACAGACCTCGGGGAGTGGTTGGCCAAATGTCTCGATCCGCCGATAGTCGGCAGCAGGAATTTCCAGCTCCACGCCTGGATGGTAGGGACAGAGTATGTGGGCAGCGTATAGCCAGTAGAGGGGATGACGGGACCGATTCTCCACCTGATATTCTGTTTCCAGAGTCAAGGGATCGGTGAAACGCAAATGCCTGGCAAAATGCCACCCTATGCGTTCATCCTCCACCCACAGGCTCGCCTCCGCGCCTCCGCCGGCATGCGACCAGGTGCGATACCAGAGGTTGCCATGGTCGGCAATCCACTCCTCCTGCCACGGTGGCGCAGGATAGTTCTGTGGATACACACCCGGAAACATTTCGTCAAAGCCATAGGCATCCTCCGGGGCATAAACGGAGGGATCGGGTGTGTGTGGTCCGTATGGGGCGGGATAGAGGAATTCGTAACCATCCTGTGTTCGGAAGGAAATCATCTTGCTTCCCCATTGGGGAAGAATCTCGGCGGTCACCGCTCCCGAGGAGAGGACGAGCTTTTCTGGATACTCAGCCATGGCGTTCGGGATCCCACGTTGCGGCTGGATAGAAATACTGATAGGCCAGATAGCCTCCGTCCACACGGAGACACTCGGCCGTGACGTATGAAGCTTCCTCGCTGGCCAGGAACAGGACAGCTTCGGCTACTTCTTCCACCTGCCCCAGCCGGCCCAGTGGGTGTCGTAGCCGGTACGCTTCGATATCGGCAGCACCACTGGCGATAGCCTCCTGGACCATCTCCGTCTCAATCACGCCGGGCGCGACGGCATTGACACGCACTCCTCGCCTGGCCCACTCCACACCGAGCACCCTGGTGAGCTGGATCAGGCCGGCCTTGGCTGCAGAGTACGCCGCACGCCCTTCAATGGCAGCAAGGGCGTTGACGGAAGCCACGTTGATGATGGAACCCCGACCCTGCTTCAGCATGACTCGTCCGGCCAGTTGACACCCATAGAACGCTCCGGAGAGCATCACATCGATCGCTCTTTGCCACACCGCTACAGGCAACGTTTCTGATTTGCCGTGGGGGACCAGCCCGGCGTTATTGATCCATACATCCAGCCGCCCTGTTTCGCTGACCAGATCGTCAACCGCGTTGGATAGTGCCTGGTAGTCGCTCACGTCCACGGTGTACGCCCGGCTCCCCACCGCCATCGCCGCCTGCTCGGCCCGCGTCTTGTCCCTCTCAAAGATGGCCACGTGGGCTCCCTCTTCGGCGAAACGCCGGGCAAGGCCCAGGCCGATACCCCGGCCGCCACCGGTGATTCCTACTACTTGACCGGCAAATTCGCTGGTCATCTGTCCACCTCTCCTCGTTCAGGCACACCCACAGGTAGCGCTGCCCAGGCTGCCCAGCCTCCATCTACCCGGAGAGTGGTTCCCGTGATGAAACTTGCCCGGTCAGAGGCCAGGAACGTAACGGCGGCGGCAATTTCCCGCACCTCCCCCACTCTACCCATCGGTGTTCGGTTCTCGTACTGATCCAATCTGACCGTACCCGCCTTGATTGCTACATCCATCATGTCTGTGCGAATGACTCCCGGAGCCACCGAGTTCACGCGAATGCCGTGCTGGGCCCACTCCGTAGCCAGCGTCTCTGTCAGATTGATGACCCCTGCTTTAGCAGCGTTGTAAGGCCCGCGCATCGGCCAGCCGCCTAATCCGCCGATCGAGCTGATATTCACAATAGCCCCCTTGCCCTGCTTGATCATAGGCACCGCCGCAGCCTGAGAGCAGAAGAAGACGCCGTTCAACATGACGTCTACCTGAACCCGCCAGTCCTCGGGTGGCTGTTCCTCCGCCCGGCCAAGGATGAAAAGGCCGGCGTTGTTGACAAGAATATCTAACCGCCCAAACCGTTTGGTGACCTCCGACACAACGGCTCTAACCTGCTCCGGCTGTGTGACATCTACCTCGAAGGCCAGTGCCCGGTCGCCCAGAGATTGGGCCGCCTCTGCGCCCCGCTCCGCAACTTTTTCTGCGATCACCACCGTCGCACCCTCCAACAGGAAGCGTTCAGCAATTCCGTAACCTATTCCGCGCCCAGCACCCGTAATGATCGCCACTTGATCTTTCAGAAGCATGGCTCATGATCTCCCCTCAGCTTACAGTACCTTATCGTGGTCAGAAAGCTGCTCCCATCCGTCTTCGGTCACGAGATAGGCATCTTCCAGCCGGGCCCCAACGTTGCCATCGAGATAGATGCCGGGCTCGAGCACCAGGATCATCCCCGACTCCAGAGGTATCTCGTTCCACGGGGTGATGATGGGTTGCTCATGATAGGCGACACCTAGCCCGTGACCGGTGTGATGTGGATAGACAGGGTACCCGCGTTCCTCTATGTAACCTCTCACTAAGGCATCCAGGTCCCTGGCGCGAAGGCCAGGGCGAATCGCATCGCGGCCAGTACGTAGGGCATCCCAAACGACTTGATGGATCCGACGCAGGTCGCCACTTGCCTCGCCTAGAGCAAAGGTGTTGGCCGTATCTCCCCAGTAACCGTTCAGACAGAATACTAAGTCCACAAGAACCGGGTCACCGGGCCTCAGTTCGTAGGACCCTGGAGGCCCACCGATCTGTGCGGTTCGCGCACCTCCGACGAGATCCACCACAAAGTCATTCAGCGGCTCACCGACCTCTACTTCCACAGCACTCCGCACATCGGCGAAGACCTCTATCTCACTGCGGCCGGGCGCCGCAGACTCCCTGGCAGCCTGCTGGCCCGCACAACTGAGGGCAATAGCAGCCCGCAGGCGTTCAATTTCCTCAGGCGACTTGATGCGCCGGACCTTCTCCAACTCTCCAGTGATGTCTACCACCTGGAGAGCCGACCGGTGCTGCTGAAGTCCGTTCAGGATCCTGACAGGGAGTGCTCCCTCCTCGACGCCAAGGCGCGTGATGCCATCCAGATTCTGAGCCAGCAGCTCGATCAAGGCGGGGGCTGGCTCCGGGTAAGCATCGATCCGGTAGGAGGGGAAGAAGGTCGCTTCAACGTTGGCGAAAGACGGCTCCGTGCCTTCGAATAAGTCTGGGTAAGCTACCAGGGTAGCCCCCTCAACCGGGACAAGGCAGGCAGCCGGCGCCCACCCCCATGGCGCGTCATAATCTGGGCCGGCCCGTACCCCTGTGAGATAGGTGATGCTGGAGGGCGCAGCGAAGAGGCCGGCGTCCAGATTTGCTTTGGCGAGAAAGGACTGCACTTTGGATACATTGCTCATTTCTCTTCTCCGGTCACATACCCCGTCAAAAAGTGCTTGTAAGACCGCCGTCTATCACGATCATCTGACCAGTCAGGTATCGACAATAGTCAGACGCCAGGAATACCACCGCTCCGCTCACATCCTCCGGATAACCCGTGCGCCCGAGAGGCACCTTGCGGCGTTTCACGTACCACTCC
>CAZHMV010000109.1:17742-18993 GCA_964532665.1 uncultured Anaerolineales bacterium | reverse complement strand
AAGGAAGTGGAGTGCGGTTGACGCCACTCCGCTCCGCTGCGTGGCTTACTACAAACCTCCTCATGCGGATAGGCTCTAGGCTCAAAGAATGAGCCACAGTGGTTCAATCAGGTACAGTTCGAGCGATGTACGCTTCTCCCTTTGCGATGCACTCTCACCTCCTTTAGGTCCGCCCAATGCACTCCTTCCAGGCTGGGGAGCACGACGTGGGCGGCACCCACCCGCCCGACCGGCCCCAAGCCGACGACCCATATACCGGCTGCCAAGGCTGCCTCTACACCCGACGCGGCATCTTCCACCACCAGGCACTGCGCCGGCTCCAGGCCCAGTTGAGCGGCCGCGTACAAGAAGAGATCGGGGGCCGGCTTCTGCTGCTCCACGCTGTAGCCATCTGCCACAGCGTCCACGCGATCGGCGATACCCAGCCGCTCAATCACCGGCCGGGCGTTCTTGCTGGCCGAGCCGATGGCAACCTTGATGCCGGCGGCTCGCAGTTCGTCCAGTAGGTCCAGCGCGCCGGGCAGCAGGTTGGCCGGCGTCACGCTCTGGATAAGCCCCTGATAGTAGCGGTTCTTGCGCTCCGCCATCTCTTCAAAGTGGCCGGCGCTCACACGGCGCTCACCCAGGATAATACGCAGTGAGTCGGCCCGACTCATCCCACGCAGGTGCTCGTTGATCTCGCGGTTGAAGGGATACCCCTCCTCGTCAGCCAGTCGCTGCCAGGCCAGGTAGTGGAATTCGGACGTGTCGGTGAGGACACCGTCCAGGTCGAAGATGACGCCCTGGATTTCAGATTTCAGATTGTGGATTGCAGATTGAAAACTGGCCGCCGATAGGTCGAAGGCGTGCCACTGGCCGCGATGTTGGAGGCGGAATTTCAGACGGGTCCAGCCGGCCGGCAGGCGCGGAGTGGCGACCGGGCCGGCGTCGGTCAGGCGAACGCCGCCGAAGCCGAAGACGACCGCCTGCCATACCCCGCCGGCCGATGCGGCGTGAATGCCATCGGCGGTGTTGCCCCGCAGGTCCTCCAGGTCCACCAGGGCTGCGCGCATGAAGTGCTGGTAGGATTCGTCGGGCCGGCCCAGCTCGCAACTCAGGATGGCGTGGATGGCCGGCGCCAGGGAGGAGCCGTGCGTGTGATCGGTGCGGGGAGCGTAGTAGTCCCAATTGGCCTGGAGCGTCGGCCGGTCGAATCGATCACGCAGCAGGTAGAGCAGCATCAGCACGTCGGCCTGTTTCAAGACCTGGCTC
>CAZHMV010000109.1:0-17642 GCA_964532665.1 uncultured Anaerolineales bacterium | reverse complement strand
CTGAAAAAGGTTGTAGCGAACGGCCAGTTGAGCCTTGGGGTCGCCTTCGATCACGACGTCACTGGCTTCCCACACCTTGGCCCAGGCTGCTGTGTGCGCTGCCAACAAGTCGGCGTAGCGAAGCCGGCGCTCGAGTAAGTCATCAAGCTTGTCTCGTGCTGCATCGACGACGGTGGGAGATGGCTGGATGGCTAGGGGGCTGGATGGCTGGATGGTTCGATGGCTGGATGGCTGGGGGGCTGGATGGCTGGATGGCTGGAAGTCGCGGGAGGTGTAGATAGTTACCAACTTGGTGGCGGTGATGGTCTGGCCGGGCCGGGCGCGACATCTCGCGGCCAGCGTCGGGACACCTTCACCACCCAGTGGCTGACGGTGTATCTCGCCGCTGCCGTCAATTGTGAGGGAAGCTGCCACGGCGAGTTCGATAGCCGTATGGCGGGTGCGGCCGTGCAACCAGATGTGGTTGACGTCGTCTCCCTGGTCCAGAATGTACCAATGCATCACGCCCCAGTTGTCGGGATAGCCGTTGATGCCGGCCTGCACCTCGATCCATCCCTCAAAGTCCACCGGCGTGATCTCGCAGCGAACGGCCAATACGTGGGGATCGGCCAGGCTGGCGAAGCGCTCGAAACGCAGGTCCACAGTGTGGCCGGCCCGGCTGCGCCAGCGCACATCGCGGCTGAGCACGCCACGGTGCAGGTCGAGCCGGCGTTGGTACTGCAACACCTCGCCCCGGTCCATGCGGAACTGCTCGCCGGCCACGAACACGATCAGCGGCAGCCAGTTGGGACAGTTAGCCAGTTCCGTGTAGAAGATCGGGACGTCGTCGTACACGCCGTGGATCAAAGTAGCCGGCCAGGCACCGGGATACCCTTCCTCGAAAGTGCCCCGCGTGCCCAGGTAGCCGTTGCCGAGGGTGAACGCGGTTTCCTGGTGGTGCAGGCGAGCCGGATCAAATTCGGTTTCGCTGATCGTCCAGCCGGCTTCGTTCATGACTCGTGTTGCGTCTTACGTCTTGCGTCTTACGTCTTGCGTCTTGCGCCTGACACGTAAGACGCAAGACGCAAGACGTAAGACGATTTCCCCCACGCTTCATGCGCTTCGCCGTGATAATCGCGTCGAATCGCGCACAATCAACCGGGGTTTGAGGAGCACCTGGGCCTGCTCAGGCTCCTGGCCTCGCACCACGTCAACCAACATGGTCACCGCTCGCTCCCCCACCTCCGCGATGGGCTGGCGGAGGCTTGTGAGGGAGGGGCGCAGATAGCCCGCGATAGGGGCGTCGTCAAAACCCACCACGGCCAGGTCGTGTCCAACCTGCAGGCCGGCATCGGCAGCACAGTTCATTACGCCGATTGCCATCAGGTCGGTGAGGGCCACCACCGCTGTGGGACGCCGGTCGGAGGGCAGGGCCAGCCAGTTCTGTGTAGCTTCGTAGGCATGGTGGTAATCGTTCTCGACCCGGGCTACCCAGGCGGGATCAACCGGCAGGCCGGCGTCGGTCATAGCCCGGTAATAACCCTGCAAGCGATATCGACCGGTGAGCGAATCCTCCGGCCAGGCCAGGCAGGCGATGCGTCTGTGACCCAGTTCCACCAGGTGGGCTACAGCCTGCTGTACGCCATCGGCGCCGTCTACATCGACCCAGGGAAAACCCCATTCAGGGTTAGACCGACCAAAGGCAACAAATGGGAACTCAACGTCCAGTAGATAGCGGACGCGTCGGTCGGCCAGGTTGGTGTTGGACAGGACAAAGCCATCCACCCGACCGCTCTCCACCATCTCGCGGTAGACGGCCACCTCATCAATCGGTTCAAGGCGAGGAAAAGTGAGGACGTGGTAGCCGTGCAGCTCAGCCGCCTCGGCCATGCTGTGGATGAATTTCTCCAGGATGGGGTTGAACTGATCTGGGGGCACTGGTTGCCAGGAGTAGCCGATCATGCGGCTTTCGCGAGCTTGCAGGCCCTTGGCAATGACGCTGGGCCGGTAGCCCAACTCCTCCACAGCCTGCAAGACGCGCTGGCGCGTCGCATCGCTCACCGCACCGGTGTCGTTGAGGACGTACGACACAGTGGCGATGGACACGCCGGCCTCTCTGGCAACGTCTCGAATCGTGGGCATCCCGCCTCCACTTAAACGTTTAAGACGACTGACAAAAAAACTCCTCACAGTGACATCGAGCAACTTAAACGTTTCAACTATTATACGGCATTTCGGCTCGGGTGTCAAGAGCAATTTCAAATTTAGTAACCACCTGGCGAGTAACAAGCCCACACGGATAGAAAGAAACACGGATAGAATCTGGCTTACTCCGTTCTTATCCGTGTTTCTTTCTATCCGTGAGAACCCCCTGCTCGGTCGGCGAAGCGATCCGCAACCTCCTCAAGGGTGGTGCCCTGAGCCAGTTGCAGGGCTGCTGCGAAGTCATCTGCCTGGCGTGACAGACCACGGCTCCAGGTACCGCCCGTTGACCCAGCCCTCGACCGCGTGGGTCTCATTCAGGATGGCGTACCACGGAGCACCTGCCATCATGCGCGGGCCATCCTGGAGAAGAAACACATCATCCGGCCCCACGTGACCGATCACCGGGCTGCCGATGCTCGGACCGGAGCGAACGTTGAGGCCATGCACTCCCGAGCGGAGCCGCGCACGACTGCCCACCTGCAGTTCACCGGCCGGCACGATCACACCGGGCGGCCCCCCATCCCGATCCTCAACAGGCGGGCTCGGGATTCGCAAATAATCCCCATTGACCCAGCCGGCCACGTCGGTGTCCAGGTCGAGAATGCGGAGCCACGGGCTGGCCCCCACCCGTCGCGGCCCTTCGAGAATCGCGACGACATGACCCGGCAGCACGTAGCCACGCACCGAGCCACCGATGCCCGGCTCGGCGCGGATCGTGAGAGCGTGCACATCCTCTCGCAACGTAGCCTGGTTGGCCGGCCGTGCCCCCGCCGGCGGGGTCGTTGGTGTGGCAATTACCCTCACGCCCCAGCGCAAATCCTTGAAGGGCAGAGGGCCACCTGTGCCCTCAAATTGATCGAACCGCACCTGGATGCAGTTTAGATCTGGAACAGGGCATTCGTCCCACGCACCACCGGGCCGGCGGACGCTCAGTTGGTTGTCATGGGTGTCCTGGTCGGCAACGCCGACGGTGACGCCGCCGAAGCAGTCAACCGACACGAAGTTCACATTGCGCGTCCCTCCCGTTCCCACGCCCGAGGTCAGGCAGGTCACGCTCCAGCCGTCTGGCGCCGGCGTTGCCAGCGGTCCGCAGTTCACGCTCGATGCGTTTGGCGCCCGTAGGACGCCCAGCGTGACAGGCACCCGTCCCACCTGTCCGGGACGTCTGCCCTCGATGCGCAGTACCACGCCCACTTTGCACCGGCAGCCCGGGCACGCCGTGGGGGTCGGTGAGCTGGTCGCGGTCGCCGTGGGGGTCGATGTGCCAGTCACGGTCGCCGTGGGGGTTGCTGTCGGTGTAACGCTCGCAGTGGCGGTCGGCGTCGGTGTGGCGCTGGCTGTGGCGGTCGGCGTGGCAGTCGCCGTCGGTGTGTTCGTCGCCGTCGCGGTGGGTGTGCTGCTCGTCGTAGGAGCCGGCGTGTCGGTCATGGTCAGGGTCGCCGGCTCAACGATGCCCGTTGGTGTGAGCGTCGGTGTGTGAGTCGCTGTGGCTGTCGGCACACCGGTCGCGGTCAGTGTGCCGGTTGCCGTCGGCGTATCCGTCAGCGTGGCGGTGGGCGTGTCCGTCGCCGGTCCGACGACGCCGGTAGGCGTTGCCGTCGGTGTCGGTGTATCCGTCGGCGTTGCCGTCGGCGTGGTGGTTGGTATCGAGGTGGATGTGTTGGTCGCCGTGGGCGACGGCGTGGGGGTTGGCGTTGGCGGCTCAGCCGCTGTCGGCGTCGGGGTAGCGGTCGCCGGCACGGGCGTCGCCGTTGGCGTCAGTGTCGCGGTGTTGGCTGGCGCGGGCGTCGGTGTAGCAGTGAGGGTGGCAGTAACAAAAGCCGGCGTCGGCTTCGGCGGCTGGCAATCCGCACCGGCGAAGTTGACCACGACCCGAGCCAGCCCGTCCACTTCCGGCTGGATCACACCGGTGGTTTTCCGGCGGGGCGAAAAGTAGCCGGGATGCCGGATCTCAATGGTGTACTCTGCGGGAAGCGCGAGCTGTGCCACCAGCGTGTAGCGGCCATCTTCGGTTGTCAGCATGGAAACTGCCGGCACCTGGCGCACCCGCACCAACTCGCCAGCGACGCCGGCCCCCGTCAGGCAATCCTGCACGACACCTGAGATGACCACGTTGCCACCACTCGGATCCACCGCTGAGATGACCGGAGACGAGTCGGTGGTGCTCGCGGCCAGGTCCAGCCGGATGAGCGTGCCGGCGCGCCAAGGGGCAAGTTGGGCGGCTTCGTAGCCAGCTACTCGGAAGAAGACCGGCCGACCTTCACGACCGCCCTCGATCTGAGGGGTGTTCGGGTCATCCGCCGGCACGCGAACGAGGTAGACGGCGTCATTGCCAGCGAAGGTGGTGGACGCCTCAGCGAACTTGACGCCGTCCATCCAGGCCGAGACCAGCGCCCCACCAGGGACGTTGGCTCCGTCCAACTGCACGACGCCATAGAAGCCAGACGACCGGTCGGGCGCGCCGGCCAGGCCGGCACTGCCGGCTGCCACGGTCAGCAGTATGCCGACAGTCAATGCCACGTTGAACCGATTCATCATCGGGCCTCCAAAGAGCCAGGGGAGCGAGATCGACACCCAGTTCACGCTTGCGCGTGCCTGCGCCTATCAATTCAGACGACGCCGGCTCTCCGCCGACACGTTGAAACGCGACGCTTGATGTGTGATGCGTAATCGGGTACACTCATCCGTCATGGAACCGGATTCTGACCAGGGTTGGACCGAATTTGGACTTGAGCCTGGTACGATTCGAGAGGATTTTGGGAGTTGAGGAGAATCATGACAGTGCTTGACGACTTGCTCGCCAGTCTACTGCCGGACGCGCCGGTGCGATCCATCCTGGTGGGGGCGCACTGGACCCTCGTTTGCAGCCGGCACGCCGGCCTGGCTTCGACGCTGATGGACACCTGGCCCCACGGCCACAGCCGGGTGGCCGATGTGGGCCGGCTGCACGAAAAGACCGCCCACGAGCTGACTCAGTTTGCTCGTTCGGACAACCTCCTGGAAGCCAGCATCGGCGTGGCAGCACTGAACTCTCTACTGGAAGTGGACGAGGCCCACGTGGTTGAGCTGGATGCAGTTGACGTGCTGAGAAAACGTGGGCACGGCAAGCGGGTAGCCCTTGTGGGCCATTTCCCGTTCATCCGCCGGCTTCGCCCGACCGTGAAAGAGCTATGGGTGCTGGAAGAGCGCCCCTTACCCGACGAACATCCTGCCGAGGCAGCCACCCATCTGATCCCGCAGGCTGATGTGGTGGCCATTACAGCCACCACGCTGATCAATGGCACGCTGGATGGGCTGCTCAGGCTCTGCCGGCCAGAGGCGTTCGTGATGATTCTGGGACCGAGTACGCCGCTGTCGCCGGCGCTGTTCGACTACGGGGTGGATGTGTTGTCGGGGACGCAAGTCATCGACGAGGGGGCAGCCATGCGCACCATCGGGCAGGGGGCCATTTTCCCGCAGGTGGCGGGTGTGCGGCGAGTGACGATGGCGCGCGAGTGAGAGGGTACCATGCAAGTATTCATACGCAAGATGATTCCAGCGCTGCTGGTGAGTTTCGTGCTGGCACTGTCGCTGGCCGGCCTGGCCTACGCTCAAGGCGAAACAGCGGTCGTGCGCGCCGTCCTGTTCTACTCGCCCACCTGTCCCCACTGCCAACATGTGATCGAGGATGTTCTGCCCCCACTGTACGATCAGTACGGCTCACAACTGCAAATCATCGGCGTGAGCACGCTGGAGTCGGAGGGGTGGGCGCTCTACCAGGTGGCTGCTGAGCGATTCTCCATACCCAAAGAGCAGCAGGTGGTGCCGACCCTGATTGTGGGCGAGACCGTGTTGATAGGCGCAGACGAGGTGGCTGAGCAATTCCCTGGCATAATCAAGGCCGGCCTGGCAGCCGGCGGTGTGGCTTTACCGGACATCCCCGGCCTGCCCGAACTACTGCCACCAGAAACCTCGGCGCCGGCTGGCTCCGGTCCCGTCATGCCCGAGGAGGAGCACCCCAGCCCACTGGAGATGTTTGCCCGCGACCCCGCCGGCAACACCCTGGCACTCATCGTGCTGATCGGCATGATCATGAGTCTGGGGTATGTGGCGGTGGATGGTCGGCAGGTCCTGCGCCCCCGCCGGCGCACGCCCGACCCGGATCCGCCATCCTGGGGTTGGCTGGTGCCGGTGCTGGCATTGGCCGGCCTGGGGGTGGCGCTCTACATGGCCTACGTGGAAACTCAAGGGGCGCAGGCCGCCTGCGGACCGGTGGGCGATTGCAACACGGTCCAACAGAGCCCGTACGCGCGGCTGTTCGGCGTCCTGCCCATCGGGGTACTGGGTGCTATCGGCTACGTAGCCTTCCTTGCCGCGTGGGCGTGGCGGCGCATCGGCGCCGATGAGCGCCAGCGCGCAGTCGCTTCATTCGCCTTGTTCGGGATGACAGCCTTCGGCGTGCTGTTCTCCATCTACCTCACCTTCCTGGAACCGTTTGTCATCGGTGCAACATGCGCCTGGTGTCTGAGTTCAGCAGTCATTATCACCTTGCTGTTGCTATTCACAGCGCGGCCAGGCATGGAGGCGCTCCAGGTGCTGCGGACCTAGCCGGCCAGGCGCCGCCCTGGGCCTCACTCATGAGGCATCGTGCTGAGCAACTGCCTCATCCATTCCTGTTCCTCCGCCGAGAGGGGTGGCGGCGGAGGGTCCTGCTGGTAGTCGATGGACAGGTGATAGAACGCCTCATCGTAGACGTCGGCCAACGCCGCCGGCAGATCAAGCAGAACGTCTTTGTCCGGGTGGCGCAGCGGAACCGGAAGTCTGGGCAGGGCTTCCGATAATTGGATGGGCCACACTTCCATTGTGCTAGAGCCGGCCCGCGTGAGCACGACCATGTATGGCACCTGGGGAACACGCGCATACTCCCACACGCGCGTCCCCCGGCGTACCAGGTCAATTTCAAGGAGATGGACGCCGGCTGCCCGAATCCGCTCACGCTTTTGACGATATCGACTCAGGTGTGGCTCTCGCTTGTTAACCGGTGATATAATCTCGATACTTGTCACCAACTGGTTTTCAGCCACATCCCGAATCTCCACACTGACCAGACGCACTTGCGGGATGGGAATGGTCAATGGCGCCGCTGTCGCCGGCTCAGCCACCATCACGCCGCCGGCCGGCTGAGGGGCCGACTGCACCTGCACGATTTCCACATCAGGATACATGACGCCTATTTCGGTCTCAAACGTCTCGTCCTCGATCACCGAAATCTCCAGGCGGGCGACATATTTGGGCTGTATCTGCGGAGCCAGCAATTGCCGGATCTTGTGTGCCAGAGCCGCATGAAAATCGGGCCACAGATAGCCTTCCAGATAAGGGTCCATTCCAGGAAATGGTGAGGGCATAGGTATCTCCTTTCGTTGCCGGCGGTGTATTCATAGCACAAGTGTGCTAGCTTGTCAAATGGCAACGAATTGTACCAGGACCTCAATCGGCTGCCTTCTCGCGCTGAGCAGCCAGCCACTGCTGTACTCGTTCCTCCACCCACGCAGCATTGGCCGGCCGGAGGCGCGGCAGAGGTGGATCTCCGGAATAGTCCGTGCTCTCGGCGTAGTGCCCGCGAGCATATACGTCGTCGAAGGCAGATTGCAAATCCAGGGGGACGTCCTCGAAAGGCGGGCGCAGCGGAACGGCAATAGTGGGCATTCTATCGCGCAGGTCGAAATACCAGACCTCAAAGGGGCCAGGCGCCCCGCCGCGCTTCAGCAGGGCGTAGTAGTCGCTCTTGCCGGCTACCTCGGGTGGACGCTTGCCGGCGCGCAGGAGGTCAATCTCGATCCAGTGAACGCTGGAGGCCATGACGGTCTTGCGCTTGCGCAGGAAGGCCTCTCGCCCTTGTGTGCCAGGAGCTTTATTATAAGGTGAAAGCACTTCAATCGTGGTGACCACCTGGCGGTTGATGGTGTCTCGAATCTCAATATATCGATCACGGATCTCCACATCGTAGAGCGGCTCGACCAGGGTGGGGGTCGTAATAACTCCAGCCATCGCTACCGGCGGCGCCTCTCGCTGTCCAGACACGACGTACACGTCAGGCACGATTGACTGCCGTCGCCCATCATCCGGTGTCACAATGTAGACTCGTTCCTCGATCTCCACGAAGAAATCAGGCGAGACGCGATCGGCCAAGTAGTCACTGATCGAATTGATCAGCCGGCTGTGTACGCCGCCCCATCTGGCCGGCTCTTCCAAAAACGGATCCATTCCCGGAAATGGCGAGGGCATGGCGAAGCCTCCTTCCTCAAATGGTGATGTTGATCCTATGATAGCATAATTCGGAGCAAAAAGGAAGATAGACAGGCCGGAGCTTCCGACTTCCGGACGCGCAGGTACAAGATGAACGCGCCGGCCACGTCGATGTTCGGTTGACAAAAAAGTTTTTTTATGCTAGAATATTTCCAAAGTTGAATCCACATCACTTCCTTGCAACCCGCATCCCTCTCATTTGGCCGCCGGTGATTGATTCAGCTTCTTGCGTTGAATGGGGCTGTTCTGTCAGATACCGGTCGATAGGGGACATATTATGATTGAGCAAGTTACTTCGGCTACGCTCAGCACAAGGTTTGTTGCGCGCAAGCGCGAGCTCGCACAACTGAATGGCTTTCTGGACAACGCCCTCGCCGGCCACGGTCAAGTCTGCTTCGCGACGGGCGAGGCCGGCGCCGGCAAGACTGCCCTCGTCACGGAGTTCGCTCGCCGCGCCCAGGCGCAGCACGACGACCTCCTGGTCGCGGTCGGCGAGTGCAACGCCCAGACCGGCATCGGCGATCCCTACCTGCCCTTCCGCGAGGTGCTGGGACTGCTCACCGGCGATGTGGAAGCCCGGCTAGCGCGAGGTACCATCACCCAAGAGAACGCTGGCCGGCTGCGGGCCTTCCTGCGCGTTTCAGGTCAGGCGCTGGTAGACCTTGGACCGGACCTGATCGACATCCTGGTCCCCGGCGTGGGCCTGGCGACGCGCGCAGGGACCTTCCTGGCCGGCAGAGTGGGCTGGTTAGACCGGCTGGAAGCGCTAGAGCAGCGTAAGGCCGCGACGGCCAGCAGCCCAGGGGCAGATCAGACCCGCATCTTCGAGCAGTACACCCAGGTGATCCAGGGTATGGCCGCCCAGCAGCCACTGATCCTGGTGCTCGACGACCTCCATTGGGCCGATGCCTCTTCCATGGGCCTGCTGTTTCACCTGGTCCGCTCGATTCAGGAGTCCCGCATCTTGATCATTGGCACCTATCGCCCGGAAGATGTGGCCCTGGGCCGTCCCTCGACCGGCTTGCTGCAGGCGGAGCGGCATCCCCTCGAAAGCGTAGTGAATGAGCTGAAGCGCTACTACGGGGACATCCAGATCGAAGTCGGCCAGACAGAGGGAAGCAATGGCCGGCAGTTCGTCGATGCCCTGCTGGATGCCGAACCCAACCGCCTGGGCGATGACTTCCGCTCGGCGCTGTATCGCCACACGCGAGGCCACTCGCTGTTCACCGTCGAGCTGCTGCGCGACATGCAGGAACGAGGGGACCTGGTGCAGAATGGGCAGGGACAATGGACGGCGGGGCCGGCGCTGGACTGGGGCGCTCTGCCGGCTCGGGTGGAAGGGGTGATCGAGGAGCGCATTGGCCGGCTCGAGTCTGAACTGCGAGAGACCCTGACCGTCGCCAGCGTGGAGGGCGAGGACTTCATCGCTGAAGTGGTCGCCCGCGCACAGGCTCTGGATGAGCGAGGGCTGGTGCGGCAATTGAGCGGTGAACTGGAGAAGCGACATCGCCTGGTCGGTGCCCAGGGCATCCAGCGGCTGGGGCATCAACGCCTGTCCCTGTACCAGTTCCGGCACAATCTGTTTCAGAAGTACCTCTACAACAGCCTGGACGAAGTGGAGCGCGCCTATCTCCACGAGGACATCGGGAGCGTCCTGGAAGAGTTGTACGCTGATCAAGCAGAGGAGGTGTCCGTGCAGTTGGCGCGGCACTTCCAGGAAGCGGGGATCGCGGAGAAGGCGGTGCACTACCTCTACCAGGCCGGCAATCGGGCGCTGCGGCTGTCGGCCTATCAGGAGGCCATCGCCCACCTCACCCAGGGGCTCGTACTGCTGGAGACGTTGCCCCAGACTCCAGAGCGCAGTCAGCAAGAGTTACTCCTTCAGACCATGCTGGGGCTGGCCCTGATCGCCACCCGGGGCTACGCCGCATCGGAGGTGGAGCAGGCCTACACGCGAGCGCGAGAGCTCTGTCAGCAGTTGGGAGAGACCCCACAGCTCTTCCCGGTGCTGTGGGGGTTGTGGGCCTTCTACGAAGTGCGGTCGCAGTACATAACGGCCCGCGAGATCGGCGAGCAGTTGGTGCAACTGGCCGAGCAGGCTGCTGACCCGGTGCTCCTCACGGGCGCCCACTTCGCCCTGGGGAATACGCTGTTTCTGTTGGGTGAGCTGCCGGCGGCCCAGGCGCACTTCGAACAGGTCGCGGAGGTATACGATCCCGCGCAGCACCGCGCGTTAGCGATTCTGTACGGTCAGGACCCCGGCGTAACAGCCCGATCCTGGTCCGCGGCCGCGCTGTGGCTGCTGGGTCATCCCGACCAGGCCGTCGAGCGCAGCCAGGAGGCTGTAGCTCTGGCGCAAAAGCTTGACCACCCGTTCAGCCAGGGCTATGCGTTGTACTGCGCCTCGTGGGTTCATCAGATGCTGCGGGATGCGGAAGCGAGCCGGGCACAGGCAGAGGCGTCTATCGCCATCTCCAGCCGGCACGGCTTTCCGTTCTGGATTGCGTACTCGACGATCCAGCACGGCTGGGCTATGGCGGCGCTGGGGGGTGTGGAAGATGGGATGGCGCAGCTTGCTCAGGGCCTCGCTGCCTGCCAGGCCATGGGAGCCGGCATCGGACGACCCTACTTTATCAGCATGCTGGCCGAAGCCAACGGTATGGCCGGCCAGGTCGAGAGCGCACTCGCGCTGGTCGCCGAGGCGCTAGAGACAATGGAGGAAAGCGGTGAACGCTGGGTGGAGGCCGAGATCTATCGGCTGAAAGGCGATCTGCTGCTGGCCCAATCTGCGGCTAATCAGGCTGAGGCCGAAGCCTGCTACCAGCATGCGCTAGACGTCGCACGCCGGCAGGGTGCCAAGAGCCTCGAACTGCGCGCCGCAGACGGCCTGGCTCGATTGCGGCAGGAGCTTATGATATGAAAGGATGAAAAAATGGCCCAACAGAGATGGACCAACGCGTTCCTGGATCAGATGCGCCAGACCGGGGACCCGCTGGCCGACCACACCGTACAGACCCTGTTTGAGCAAGGCGAAGTTGACGCCGTTAACCGGTTACTGGCCAACCTGATTCGCAACGACCAGATGGCTCCTGCCGATCTGCCGCCCGTGCTCCGCGACTACCTGGAGCAGAGCGCGGTGCTCCCGGACTGGGCGGATCCGAAACGGATCAAACAGGGCGAAGAACTCTTTCGAGACTACGGGCTGATCGCCTTTTCGCTGCTGGGGTGCGCCAGCCTGCCGGCCTGCTACTCCGCCGGCGATGCTGCCAAAGTGCTGTGGCTCACCCAGCGGCTGGAGCAGCACGTCACCCGCCGGCTGGTGGAGACGACACAGATGGTCATCGACGTCATGTCGGGGGGTGGTCTCCAGCCAGGGGGCAAGGGCATCCGCGCCGCGCAGAAAGTGCGCCTGATGCACGCCGCTATCCGACATCTCGTTCTCATGGATCCGCAGGCTGGCGCACCCGGTGCCACGCCGAAGAACTTTGCCGACGTTCTGATCAGCCATCCGTGGAAGAAAGAGGAATGGGGCCTGCCCATCAACCAGTCGGTCATGACCGGCACACTCCTGACCTTCTCCTACGTGATCCTGAGAGGATTGAGGACGTTCGGGGTGGAGCTCAAACCGGAACAGGAAGAGGCCTACCTCCACACGTGGAACGTGGTCGGGCACGTCATGGGCGTCCACGAGGAGTTTCTTGTCAACGCCATGACCTACCCAGACGCCGAACGACTGTTTGAGACGATTCTGCAGCGGAACCGGGCCGAGGGCCCGGAAGCGAAGGCGCTGATGCACGCCCTCCTGAATTTCATGGAAGGCACGATCAAGCGCAAGGTTCCCCTGGGGAATCTTGTATATGTCCGTCACATCCCCAAGATGTTGATCCTGGAGCTGATGGGAGAGGACACAGCCAGGCTGCTGGGGGTCTCCCTGGATTGGCGCGACCGACTCGCCCAGGTTCCTTTGGCGCTGTGGATGCGGGTGCTGGGCCGCACTGAGGAGGATACGTACGCCGATCTTACCGCCTCTCACCGGCTGGCGGAGTGGCTGTTCCGCAAGATGGCGGAAGACATGTGGGAACTGCCGAGGGGCGGCGAACGGGACCTGTTCTACATCCCCACCCACCTGGCGACGTCGTGGGGCGTAGGCGCAGCTTAGTTGTTACACCACCTCACCGTTGACAAAAAGAACTTTTCGTAAAGGAGGCACGCGTGATTTGAGCCCTTCCGTTTTCTCCGTCCGGTAGGCCCTGATTTCGCTCGGGCTTGTTCAACGATTTGCAGTTAACCGATTCACCAATACCAATAAACATGGAGGTTTGTTGACAATGGCTACGATGTTTGTCAGACACAAGGTTAGTGATTATGGCAACTGGAAGCGCGCCTACGATGAATTTGCGTCAGTGCGCAGGGAAAAAGGCGTGACAGGTGCAAGCGTCCATCGCGACGCGAATGACCCGGACACCATTATTGCCACACACCAGTTCAAGGACATGAACGCAGCGCTGGCGTTTGCTGACTCGGAGGAGTTGAGGTCGGCCATGGCAAAAGCAGGGGCGACTGGTCCACCGGAGATCTGGTTTGGCGAGGACATCGAACAAACCCCCTACTAATTGAACGAGTACTGGTATTCGTCACACGCGGACGAGAACTGGCCCGACTCCAGACGCACCCTGACCGTGCCCTGGCCAACCAGGGCACGGTCAGATTCGTGCCGGCCTCGCCCGGCACCGGCAAGCCTGTACTGAGTGTTAGCAAAGTAACCGCATCTGGGGAGGAACAGAACCCACACAGTTTAACTTCAGACAAACCAAGGAGATCAAAAGTGCCCAGAAAATTCAAAAAGCTTCGCTTGCCGATGGCAGCAGCGCTGCTCGGTATTATGATGCTGGTCTTTGTACCGATTGCCGCTGCCGATGATAGCCCCTCCGTCACGGTGATCGCCGGCGGCCTCGATAACCCGCGTGGTCTCGCCTTCGGACCGGAGGGCGCGCTCTACGTCGTGGAGGCAGGGCGTGGCAACCCCGGATGCGCTGAACAGGATCGCATTGCTGGGCCATTTGGTCCCGCTTGTTACGGCCCAACCGGAGCTGTGACCCGCATACTACTGGACGGCAACCAGGAGCGAATTGCCACCGGCCTCTCCTCTTTCGCGTCTCCGGAAGGTCGCCAGGCCTTTGGGCCACATGACATCTCTTTCCACGGCCGGGATGGTGCGTACGTAGTGGTGGGGGCATGTTTTGCCTCAAACGAAACCTGTGGGCGGCTACTCCACCTGCCGGCCAGTGGCGAGTGGCGCGAATCCGCTAACATCACCGCCTGGGAGCTCGAAAACAATCCCGATAACGCACATGAAGGGGAGAGCAACGCCTATGCTGTCCTACCTCTGTCCGACGAGCGCATCGTGGTCGATGCAGCCGGCAACACCCTGCTCCGTGTCACACCCAACGGCGACATCTCTCTCTTGGCGTTGTTCCCTCCACGTTCCATCGACGGGGGCGAGACGCAGATGGACGCCGTGCCCACCTCGGTCGTTGTGGGTCCGGATGGGGCCTTCTACGTGCCCGAATTGACCGGCTTCCCCTTCCCTGCCGGCGAGGCACGGATCTATCGCGTCGAACGGGGTGAAGATCCTTACGCAGAGCGTCAGGTCTATGCCGAGGGCTTCACCAATGTGATCGATATCGCCTTTGGTGAGGATGGCAGTCTGTACGTTCTCGAAATGGCCGCTAACGGGATTCCTGCCGGCCCGGAGGGTGCCCTGATCCGCGTAGCGCCCGACAGTTCTCGCGAAACCATCCTCGACCAGGGTCTTGTTTCCCCGGCGGGTGTGGCGATCGGTGATGATGGCGCTATTTACGTCACCAACTATGGCGAGGATGCGGCCAAGGGCGAAGTTGTGCGCGTCGTCCTGCCGGCATCTGTTCCACAAGAGATGCCGAAGACGGGTGGCGAACATGACGGGCGGGTAAACCTGTGGCTGGTGTTAGTCGCCGGCACCGCCCTCGTGGCAGCCGGCTGGTTCCTGCGCCAGAAGATCGTTCACACGGGATGATGCTGAGGCCAGCCCCTCAGCACACCAGAGATTCCCGAAAGGTCAAACAGGGGGTGGGCTGGCACCCTCATACACTACAGAGGAGGAATATCCGATGTGGCCTCGTGGACCCCTTAGCAACACCTGATTTCGGCCGTTAGACGGCCGGCGACTGACGAAGGTATCCAGGCAACAGACTAGGAAACAGAAAGAAGGATGACGACATGGCAAACCGCACCCTGGAGACCTCGCCCTACATTCGCTGTCATACCTGTTCCTCGACCCCCACAGCCACGGATACGATCTCGGGTTGCTGCTCTTTGGCGTCCATTGCGCTCTGCTCGGCTACTTGATTCTCAAGTCGCGCTACCTTCCCGGGGTCTTGGGCGTGTTGATGATGGCAGCTTCTGCTACGTATCTGATCGGGAGCTACACGCGATTCCTCTTCCCCGACTACGTCTCACTTGTTTCACCGATCTACATCATCGCTTTTGTCTCGGAGGTTTCGCTGGGCCTGTGGCTCTTGGTGAAGGGCGTGAATGTCCAGCAGTGGGAAAGAAGAATTAGGAGTTTCGTTGACTTGAGAATACGCGAGGATGAACATGAGGAGGATGAACATGAAGAAGGTCTGTATAATCGGGGCATCCGGGAAGCTCGGGCAGTACATGGTGCAGCACACCCTGGATCGGGACTATGAGGTGGTGGGCGTGTGCCGGGAGCAGAGCGTTGGGAAGCTAGACCGGTTCGATGGTCGCATTACCGTCATTCCGGGCGCGACGAACGACCGCGAGGTCATCAAGAAGGCGGTCGCCGGCTGTGATGGGGTGCTCACGGTGCTGGTCCCCTGGGGCGTGCAGCAGTACGCGACGGGGACGGCCCAGGCGGTGCTCGACCACGCGCATCCGGCCGCACGCCTGATATTCTCCTGCGGCTGGCATATTACGCGGGACGGTCAGGATGTTTATTCAACAAAGCTCAAACTATTCGTAAAGATCTTTGGGGGTATTGCACGTCTGGCCCGCTTTGCGGACCTTGATGACCAGGTCGAAGCATGCCGGCGGGTGTTCAACAGTGATACTCAATGGACCGTCGTGCGTGGGAGTGACCTCGAAGAGGGGGAGAGCCAGGGCCTTCCGGTGTGGAGCCGGCATGTGGGCGACCCCATCCTTGAGAGCAACCTGACGCGCCGCGTGGACTTTGCTCTGTTCATGGTGGAGGCCCTGGAGAACGACGGGTTGATCCACGAGGCGCCGGCCATCGTCGGCCGCCTGACCCCTTCGGCGCTGGCGCTCGCTGCCGCTGCATGAAGAACCGCCTACGAGGAGGAGACCCATGAGGACGCTTGACAGCCAAATTGAGATTGATGCCGCAGCAAGCGCGGTCTGGGAAGCGCTCGCCGACTTTCCAGGGTATCCGGCCTGGAACCCGTTCATTCCGCGCATCAGCGGTGAGATGACGCCAGGGCATACCCTCGAAGTAAGGCTCGAACCGCCGGACGGGCCGGCGATGACGATCAAACCGAAGGTGCTGGTGAGCCGGCCAAACCGGGAGTTTCGCTGGCTGGGACATTTGCTGGTGCCAGGTATCTTCGACGGTGAACACATCTTCCAGATCGAGGAGATCGAAGCACACCGGGTTCGCTTCATCCATCGCGAGGAATTCCGGGGAATCCTCGCTGGTCTCATGCTGCACATGGTCGGTGATGCGACCTTCCGTGGGTTCCATGCGATGAACCAGGCGCTGAAGAAGCGCGTGGAAGCATGAACCCCCTAAAGTCAAAAGGGGGCGGGCCGGCGCCCCCACACACACCATACGAGGAGTTTCGACATGTCAGCATCTACTCAAGCTGTACTTGAACACCATCTTCAAGCCTTTGGTGAAGGTATCGAAGCGATCATGGCCGACTACACAGACGATTCGGTTGTGATCACGCCAGAGGCTACCTATCGGGGTCTGGATGAGATCCGCGATTTCTTCGTCGCCTTTGTCGAGGCACTGCCCGCAGGCATTTGGGACGCCTTCACAATGAGGCGGCAAGAAGTTGTCGGAGAGGTCGCCTACATCCTTTGGGAGGCAAAGCCGTGGTTCCCGCTCGGCACCGATACGTTTGTGGTCCGAGGAGGCAAGATCGCGTTTCAGACGTTTGCGGCATATGCAAAGCCGGAATGATGGACTGCAGGATGCCGCCGCACCGTTGGGCATCTTGAGATGATCACAAGAGAAACACTGATAAAACTGCTCGGAATCCTGCCAGATGAGGTCTCGCCTGGGGTAGTCGTAATAGATGAGGTTGACTGCGGGGCATACTGGCGCAAGACGCTCGAATATGCTGTTGAATCGGATGAGCGCATTCGGGCCTTCTTGTGCGTTCCAAAGGCCCTGGTTGGTCAAGCGCCAGGGGTCTATTGCTTCCATCAGCACGGCGGGGACCGTCTGCTGGGCAAGAGCGAACTCGTTGGTCTGGCGGGTGATCCGGATCAGGCCTATGCAAGCGAACTCGCTGCGCGTGGATTCGTCACCCTCGCGCCGGACGCGATATGTTTCGAAGAGCGCTGCAAGGACAAGGGATCGCCAGATTACGCCCATGTACACGAACTCCATGCCAGGCTGATCCGTGGGCAGACTCTTCTCGGCAAAGTTCTGCATGATGTAAGCGTTGGCATTGATCTTCTACAGGAGATGGCCGAGGTGGACCGCGAGCGAATCGGTTTCATCGGCCATTCGTATGGTGGGCGCACGGCCCTGTTTGCGCCGGTATTCGACCGCCGCATTCGGGTAAGCGTGTGCAGTTGTGGTTCAACAAACTACCGAGACATGCCAGGAATCCAGTTCGATTTCGTCCTTCCCGGAGTCCTGCGGTACGGCGATATCGAAGATGTGGTACGCTTGGTGGAACCCTCCAGTCTTCTCATTCTCGGCGGCGAAGAGGACAATAGATGGAGTGTCGGTATTGAGGAGATGGTTCAATACGCAAGGTCTGCGTTTGTAGAAGGGGTCCTTGAGTTTGGGATCTACCCGGGTGGGCACCATTTCAGCAAGGACATGCGAGAGCGCGCATATGCCTTTCTCCGAGACCATTTGATGCGAAATGATGCCTGACAATGCGGTGCACCGGACGCCATAACGGGCGCTGGTGACC
>CAZHMV010000108.1:0-20055 GCA_964532665.1 uncultured Anaerolineales bacterium | reverse complement strand
TCATTGTTTCATCCTCTTTCTCGCGTCATTGCTCACGCTCCCGCAGGTTTAGACTGTCTCGGGACAAGCTTCGCTGCTTCCAGTTCCTACTTGGGAGGCAAAACCACTGTTCGCTGCAACCTGCGGGAGGGTAGCTGTAGTCACGTCGGAGCTTTCCAGAAACGCCAGAAAAGCGTCCAAAACGTCGGTCTCTGTGACAACGCCTACCAGTTGATCACCCATCACAACGGGCAGGCCACCAATCTTACGTTCTTGCATCAGACGGATGACATCGGCTACGGGGGTAGCCGGCTTTACTGCAATCGGGTCCGGCGTCATGCACGATTCGACTACGACATGGGTTATGTGGTATTCATGTTGGCTCCGCTCGTGCAGCACTACGGGGGAGTCGGTCGCCAGCCGAATGTCCCGATCGGTGACGATGCCGATGAGCCGGCCTTCCTGATCCACGACAGGCAGCCGGCGGAATCCTCCCTCAACCATCAACCGCACTGCTTCTTTCAGAGTTGCAGTGGGCTCAATTGTGACCGGATGATGGGTCATGATGTCAGCCACCAGAAGTTCTTTACCCATGCCGTTCGCCTCCTCGTTCAACGGTCTGCCTTACCACATCAAGAACTCGGAGCGGTTCTCATCCTGAACCAACAAACCCAGAAACTGACGGAACAACTTTAGCGGTACTTTGGGGCCGACGCGCGCGGCCAGGGCGTTGCCGGCGTAGTATCGAACGTTCGGCTCGTCGGTGACATACGGCTCGAACCCGAAAGGGCGGAACACGGTGTTGAGCATCTTGCGGTATTCCGCGATGCTCAGCCCCATGCGGTCCAGGTCCCAGCACCATGAGTACGCTGTGGCGAAGACGACGCATTCATCGTACTCGCCGTTCTCGAAGGTCGCTTCGAGCAACTTGCGCGCAATTCCGAACCCTCGCCAATCTTGGGCCACCTCGATCCCGCCCAACTCCAGAAGGCCGGCAATGTGGTCTTTCCCCCAGCGTTCGGTGGGGTCGGGGGCCAGGATGGTCAGGAATCCGACGATTGTTCCGTCGTCGGTGTGGGCAGTCACAACATTGCCCTCTGGCTGGCCGGCAATTTTGACGAGTGCCGTTTTCTGCCGTTCCAGATCGCCGTGCCAGAAGATGCCCAGGCCCTCCGCCAGCCGCGAGCGCTGAATCGCCTCCGGCGAGCAGTGGGTCTCAATTGTCAGGTTGCCTTTTGGAGTCTGGTATTCCATCAACCGTCTACCATTCATTTTCATCCAGGTAAATTCATTCGTCGGGCCGGCCGGTCAGACCTGTGGGACCAGACGGTCAACTGCGCGATTCACCAGCCGCCGTATCCGCTGTCGGACGGTCCAGACCCGGATGCCGGCCAATCGCGCGATGGCCGGCAGTACCTCACTGACATCGCCGTGAATCACGACTGCCGCTCCGTGGTCCAGGGGGGTCGGCGTCTGGTTGACGATGATGAGGTTGCCACCCTGAATCGCTACCTCAGCCGGCCAGTCGCCAACCGGTATCACCTCCAGAGATGAGCCGGCGACCAACATGGCGTCGCACCTGGCAATCGCCTCTTCGGCTGCTCTGACTGCGTCGGCTGGCAGCGGCTCACCAAACAGCACCACACTGGGCTTCAGGACGCCTCCACAGGCACATCGCGGCACCTGGCCGCCAGCACGAAATTGTTCCAGTAGATTCGCGTCAGGTTGCCTTGTGTCACACACCAGGCAGGTGGCTTCTCGCAGGTGTCCATGCACCTCGATCACGTTGCGCGAGCCGGCCCGCTGATGCAGCCCATCGACGTTCTGGGTGATGATTGCCTGGATGAGGCCGGCTGCTTCCAGGGCCGCCAGAGCGCGATGCGCGCTATTGGGACGAGCGGCCGCCAGCGCCGATGCCAGCGGCCGAACCCAGGCGTAGAACTTCTCGGGATGGCGTTCGAACCCCCAGCGCGAGGCAACTTCCATCGGATCCACCTGTTGCCACAAGCCGTAACCCGGGCTCCGAAAGTCGGGGATGCCCGATGGGGTACTGATGCCCGCACCTGTCAGAGCCACCGTGTAGTTCGAAGTTCGAAGAATCTGAGCTGCTTTGCGCGCCAATTGATCCACAGTAATTGCTGCCCCCTGCTTACCGGACCAAGTAAGAAGGCCGGCCTCTCAGAGGCCGGCCTGGCTCGGGTTCCGGTTATTGGGATTCTTCCGTTGTTCTGGATTTGGTGTCACGGCGCGAGTGCAAGTTCGAGGCCACAGGCGCCTTTGCCCCCATCGGATCTACCGCCGATCGACCTCTGTCTCTATCGTAGCACAGTCAAGTCTGAATTGGGTCTAACTTGGGTCTGAAACAGGTTCGAGAGCGAGACCTTTAGGGTTTCCAAAACCCTAAAGGTCTGAGGCTACTACTCAGCCACCCTCCCGCAGGTTGCGATGCGCAATGGTTTTGCATCCGAAAAATGGGCTTGAAACAGCAATTCTCGGACAGAGAGGCTTCAAACCTGCGGGAGGGTGAGTAGACGATCTGAAGTTAGTGACGCTGCATCAGGTATTCATGCATGGCTGCGGCTGCGGTTCGTCCCTGGGCTATCGCTGTCACGACTAGATCTGGTCCCAGTACGTCGTCACCGCCGGCAAAGACCCCCTCGCGGGTCGTGGCACCCGTTTTCTCATCAATGGTGATCAGGCCCCAGTCATGCGTCTCCAGCCCCGGCGTGGTCTTGCCGAGGAGGGGATCGGGCCAGTAGCCGAGAGCCAGAATGACTGTGTCCACCGGCATGGTGAATTCGGAGCCTTCGATGGGCACTGGCCGGCGGCGTCCTGACTCATCGGGCTCACCCAACTCCATCTGGAGGCACTCCATGGCGACGACGTGTCCCTCCTCGTTGCCGATAAAGCGAATCGGTTGCGTCAGCCATTTGAATTCGACGCCTTCTTCCTTGGCCAACGTACGATCCCGCTCATTGCCCGGCATCTGCGCTTCGGTCCGCCGATAAACACACGTTACTTCCTTCGCACCCAGGCGAACCGATGTGCGCACACAGTCCATGGCCGTGTCCCCCCCGCCAATGACGGCCACACGCCCACCGACCTCGGGTGGTTCCTTCAGGCCCGGCGGCCGCTTGTCGGGGTCAACGTTGGCCCGCACCAGGAACGGCGTGGCGTTATAGATGCCTTTTAGATCCACCCCTGGAACCTTGAACTCCGCGGCGATGCCAGCACCGACGCCCAGAAACACGGCTTCAAAGCCATGCTTCTCAAACAACTCGTCAACGGTGATGTCTTTCCCGATCCAGATATTGAACACGAACTCGACGCCCAGTTTGTTCAGATACTCCGCCTTCTGATCGGCCAGGGCGTGATCCATCTTGAACTTCGGGATGCCATAGCGCAAAATACCCCCGGGGGAGGGCCAGGCGTCGAAAACAGTGACGGAATGGCCTTTCTTGGCAAGTAACTCCGCCACGGTCAGGCCGGCCGGCGCGGCCCCGACGACGGCCGCCCGATGACCGGTCGGTGGGTCCTTTTCGAGAGGTACGCCGCCATGCGCCTTCTGATATTCGGCCAGGAATGTCTCAAGCCGGCCAATGGCCACTGGCGGCTTACCCATGTTCGTGTAGATGCATGCCCCTTCACACAGAATCACCTGCGGGCACACACGTCCGCACACATCGGGCATGGTGCTGGTCATGCGAAAGACCTCAGCCCCGGCGTTGAAGTCACCGTGCTCCAACTGCCACAACGCCCACGGAATATCGTTGTCAACCGGGCAGGCTCTGACACATGGTGCGCCAGGACACTGGATACAACGCTCCGCCTCAGCTATCGCGGTCTCGGCATCGTAGATCTTGTATACTTCCTCGAAATTGTGAATCCGCTCTTCAGGGGATTGCTTCGGAATATCCGGGTGGGGCAGTGCCATCCGGCGTTTCCGATCTATCTCTTTCGGATTCGGTTTCGGTAGCATTCAGTGGTTCCTCCTCTGAGCTAGATTAACAGGGTCTCGCACACACAATTATACCACGTTGCCTGGTGAGTCACCAAGGTCCTCGAGGGCGTAAAACGCAAAACGTGAAACGTGACGAATGATTCACGTTTCGCGTTTTACGCCTTCCACTGACCTGCCGGCAAGCCTCGCCAGAAGGTAGCTACTCGGCCACCCTCCCGCAGGTTGCGATGAGCAGTGCTCTTGCCTTTCAAGGAGGAACTGAGGGCAGCAATGCTCGGCCAGAGAAGGTCTGAACCTGCGGGAGGGTGAGCAGGCAGGAACGCCCTGTCTGCATTCAATACGGGTCCAAGCTCTACCAGACCGACAACTCACCGCGTGCAAGGCGCTCGGTGAACGTGCGAATGTCGGCCAACTCGCGGTCGATGATTTCCTCGATGGCCGGCTTCACATCCGGCAGGCCGGCCCCCGGCTGCAGTACCACCTGCGCCGACGCGATCCACGGTCGGTCCACCGGCTGCCCGATCTGGCTGCACAACCAGACGTAGACTTCCTCCACCGCGTCCACCGCCTCGTAGATATCGCCGGCAATCTGGTGGCTGAGCAGATTGTAGATCTTGCCCACGTGGCTCACGGGATTCTTGCCGGCGGCTGCCTCGGTGCCCATGGGTCGATTGAGACTGATCACACCGTTCACTCGATTGCCTCGCCCGACCTGGCCACAGTCCGCGCCCTCGGCTGACGTTCCAAGCACCGTCAGGTACATCCCGCCCAAACCTCGCCCCGGTTCGTCCAGGGTGTTGATGTCAATGTTGATGCGGTCCAGATCGTTGAGCTCTGTTTCCAGATAGGATTGCAAGTCGTCCCGGATAGCCGCTTTCCGCACGAAGTACGTTTTCTCGTCCGGCACGAAGCGGTCCACGAAGGCCAGGGCCACCGTCAGCGAGAGTTCGCGCTCCTGGCGAGCGCCCATGACCTTGACGTCCTCGCCGGCCTCGGGAAAGCGTGCCTTGAACTCCGGCGAGTTGAGCCGGCGCTCGGCAGCCAGCACGAAACGCTCCGTCTCTGTCAGCGGCGCATAGCCCACCGCTGCTGATGTGTCGTTGGCTCCCAGAACGTCTCGCTGGAAGATATCCATCAGTTCCGGCGAGCCCGGTTGGATCTCGTTCTGGAAAATGATGTGTTTCTGGGAATTCACGAAGCGCAGGTTCTCCGTCAGCCATCGCCTGGCGGTGGTCTCTGCAATGTCGTTGACATCGATGTGGTGGCCGTTCCACTGGGTCGTGGCGCGGTCGCCGAAGACCAGCCGCATGGGAGCATCGACGGTGCCACCGCCCAGGGCCGGCGTGGTCTGGCCGGCCACCAGCAGGCCCTTGTCGATGTTGTGGTGCAGCACGCGGCCCGCCTGCTCGATGTATGCCTGGCTCAGGGCAACCGATACCGCTTCCATGATGGCATCGCAAATCGAATCGGGATGCCCGACTCCCTTGCGTTCCACCAACTCCACCTGCTGCCGGCCAACGGGGATGTTGGGCAAGTGTTCAACCAAGATACGTCGCATCAGACGCCTCCTCCATATTCGTAGTCTGTTGAACGAGGACCTGGACGGGAACTCAGGGAAACTCAGGGAAACTCAGGGGAACTGAAAAGTACCTGAATTCCTCCGAATTCCCCTGAGTTCCTCCGAGTTCCTCCGAGTTCCTCCGAGTTCCCCCGAGTTTCGGCTCTAGAGCTTATACCCAATCATCCGCAGAAACTCTTTGCGCTCCTGAATATCCTCTTCGCCCTCAACCCCCTGCGTTCTCGCCCCATCGATGACCCCCAGAATCCCGCGCCCGGCCTCGGTTTCGGTCACGATGACTTCCACCGGGTTGGCGGTGGCACAGAAAATGTGGCACACCTCGGGGACCATTTTGATGGTGTTGAGAACGTTGACGGGGTAGAAGCCGGCTCCCAGGAACAGGATAAAGGCATGGCCGGTTGACAGGGCCAGGGCGTTCTTCTTCGCCAGCTCGATCATCTCGTCGTCGGTACCGGTCCAGCGGACCAGGGCCGGCCCCGATGACTCGCAGAAGGCCAGGCCGAACTTGATGCCGGGCACGCTCGTGACCAGTGCTTCGTGGATGTCTTCGACGGTTTTGATGAAGTGGCTCTGGCCCAGAATGAAGTTGATCTCCTCGGGCTTCTCAATCTTGACAGTGGTCAGTTCCATGTGTGATACCTCCCTCGTTTCATCAATAGATGAATTCGCGGATGTCGTAAACAGAAATCTTAGGCCGGCCATCGCGAAATCGGAAGCCGGCGCGCATGGCTGCCTCCTGCGCCCAAATATCGGGCCTGCTTAGCGGGCGAATTCCCTCGACCTGTGCTCGTTCATTGTAGGGCGCATCTGGCGGATCGACGAACTCGGAAAAGTAGATGATGTCGTCGGGACCGAGGTCCATGGCGTTGACGGCCTCGATGGTGTGTGCCACGTGATCGTCGGCATATTTGTCGCCACCGATGCCCAGCATGATCACGACGCCTACAGCCACACCGCCGGCGCGAATAGCTTTCACCGCTTCGATTGCCTGTCGTGCCGTATTCGGCTTGTTGAGGAATCGCAGCAATGCCTCGTCCCCCGATTCCAGACCGACATAAGCCCGACGAAGGCCCAGGGCCCGCAGCTCAGCGAAGTGCTCGGGCGACTTGTGGAGAGCGTCCAGAGCACTGATGAAGCTGAAGATGCCGTCGAAGCGCGTTGGGTGATCAGCACGCCAGGCTCGCCGCGCAGCCGGCGTCAGATCGGGCGGCTCGATGTCGAACATTTCGGCGATTACTTCGAAAATCGGAACCAGCAGGCGCTGCGGGATGGTCAGCGCGTTGGCGTCGGCCAGAAAAATGCTCTTGAACAGGCTCAGGGCCGGCCCGTGGTACGCTTTGACCGCTTTCACGTGTTGCCGAAACTCCGCCGGCGGGCGAATTCGGAAGCTGCGATCCCGATAGAACGCACAGAAGGTGCATCGATTCCACGGGCAGCCCAGCGTAGCCTGCAGCACCAGGGCCAGATATTGATCGGGGGGCAGGATGCCGATGGGAGCATATAGGGTGTTGAACTGGCGCGCGTCCTCAGCCAGGGCATCGTAGTTGCAGGCGGTAATGGCTGCAAGGCGTGCTCTGGCATCGGCAATGTCGGCGGCACTGGTAGCCTCGGGTTGCGGCAACAGGAAATTGCCTTCTCTCAGCGCCTCTCCCAGCCGCACAGCTAATCCGTGGGCGGCTTCGACAAAGATTCTGGCCTCGCCGGGCGGCAACTCATGCCGGCGTCGAACATGCCGTTTACGCGCTGCCACAGGCAGGTTTCGGTGCAGCGAAGACCGAACTAGTTCTGGCGCCACGTCACTGGGCTCGGACCACTTGGCTATCACCCGGTTGTCGAAGGTCCGGCGATACGTGCGATCCCCTGTGAAGCCGCCTAGTAGCCGGCCCTTGCGGTCGAAATAGTAGCTCGGGACGTGATCGACGTTGATGGTGGTCGATTCACGCTTCAATCCCAGGTATACGGTGCCATCGATGGCGGGCGTCTCGATTGCCAGCATCAGTGCAACCCTGTTGCTCTATGCTTCCTCCCCGTCGCCTTCTGCGCCGGGCCCAAACTCTCTCAGCGTCTCCGCCCACTCCGAAAGCCGGTCAACGACGGCGCGGTGGACGGTGCCCTCAGGGAAGATGCCATCGGGGCCACGTTCGCCGGCTGGCCGGCCAGTCAGCAACTCCAGTCCCTCATCGACCGTCTCAACCGCGTAGATGTGGAACTTTCCGTCTCGGATAGCCTCGACGACGTCGTCCCGCAGCGTGAGGTGGCGCACGTTGCCGGCAGGGATCATCACGCCCTGCTTCCCTGTCAGCCCCTTCTCGCGGCAGATATCGAAGAATCCTTCGATCTTCTGGGTCACGCCGCCCACGGGCTGAATGCGCCCACGCTGATCCACGGAGCCTGTCACGGCCAGGTCCTGGCGTAGGGGGAAACCTGACAGGCTGCTCAACAGCGCGTACAGCTCGGCTGACGAGGCGCTATCCCCCTCGACTTCCTCATAAGATTGCTCGAATACCAGGCTGGCCGATAGAGTGAGCGGTGTGTGGGTGCCGTACTGTCCACCCAGGTAGCCGCCGAGGATCAGCACACCCTTGCTGTGAATGGGGCCACTCAACTCGACCTCGCGCTCGATGTTGACCACGTTGCCACGGCCCATGTAGGTGCGCGCCGTCACCCGCGACGGCTTGCCGAAGGCATAATCGCCGAGTTGCAGCACCGATAGCCCGTTGACCTGGCCGATTGCTTCGCCTTCGGTCTGAACGATGAGCGTTCCATCGGCGATCATTTCGCGAACGCGCTCTTCGATGCGGTTGCGGCGGAAGATGCCGGCCTCGATAGCCTGCTTTACATCATCACCCGTTACGGTTTTGTGGCCGTTTTGGCCAGCGTAGTACGCCGCCTCTCGCACCAGATCGGCGACGGGGCCGAAGCGCGTGGACAGTTTCTTCTGATCACCTACGATACGTGAGCTATGCTCGACCAGACGGGCCACCGCTGTTCGGTCAAAGGCCGGCAGGCCCTCTCCTTCGCTAATCGTTCGGACAAACAGCCCATACTGGCGCTCGGTCTCGGGCGTGCGATCCATCTGCGGCGCGAAGTCGGCCTGAACTTTGAATAGCTTGGGAAAGTCCTCGTCGTAAGCATGCAGCAGGTAGTACAGCAGCGGAGAGCCGATGAGCACCACCTTGACGTTCAGCGGGATCGGCTCCGGCTCCAGGGAGACGGTGCTTACCAGGCTGAGCTGTTCGCCCAGGCTCTCCGTCCGAATCTCGCCGGCCTTGAGCGAACGCTTGAGGACTGGCCAGGCGTAGGGGTTGCTCAACACGTCCAGCGCATTCAGGATCAGGTAGCCACCGTTGGCCCGATGTAGTGCACCGGGCTCAATCATGGTCAGGTCCGTCACCAGCGCCCCGAACAACGCCCGGTGCTCGATTCGGCCGACCAGGTTGCCGTAAGTCGGGTTGTTCTCGACCACGACGGGCGCACCCTCGGTATCAGCATTGTCGATGATGACGTTGACTGCGTATCGAGCGAACTGCTGCTCGTCGGCTACTGCCCGCAGGGCCGGCGGCAGCCCCTCTGTCGCTGAGTCACTGCCCCGGAACGCGTCCACATTCTCCACTACGTCCTCGCGGATGCCCTCTAGATACTCGACGACTTCTGGTAGCTCGCTGTACTTGTCCCGGAGCTCGTCAATGTGATGCCCGACGGCAAGGTTGGCGATCTGCCGCTCCAGGTCGTGGACGCGGGCGCGGGCTTCCTTCTCCAGCTCGCGGATGCGTCGCATTCCCCGCTCAATCTCGCCCGACAATTCTTCGCGGAGACGCGCCAGTCTGGCTTTCGTCTCATCATCCAGGGCCTCGTATTGTCGATCGGTCAGCGGCTCGCCGTGGAGGGCCGGCACCAGGATCAGGCCAACGGGCGTTCGAACCAGGGCAAAGGCCCGGCTTTTGGCCTGCTCCTGCAGCTCTTCAAAGAGCGCTTCCTGCTGTTTTTCGATTTCCTTGACCACGCGCTTGCGCTGTTCCTGGAATTCCTCGCTGTCGAAGGCGCGGGGGATGTCCTGGCGCAGGTGGGCCACCAGCGTCTGCATCTCGTCCCGGAGTTCGCGGCCCTGGCCGGCCGGCAGGCGCAAGGTGCGGGGCCGGCGCGTGTCCCCGAAGTCGGTCACGTAACAGAAATCATCGGGCACCGGCTCGCCGGCTGAGCGCTGCTTCAGAAACTGCGTGATCAGGGTCGTCTTGCCGGAGCCAGGCAGGCCGAGGGCGAACACGTTGTATCCGCGTGAGGCAATACCCACACCGAAGTCCAACGCCTCAACAGCCCGAGGCTGACCAACGATCTCTGACAGCGGCTCCAGTTCGGCGGTGGTCTCGAAGTCGAAAGTTTCGGGATCACATGGCCGGCACACCTGCTCCGCCGTCAGCTCTCGAATTGCCATTGTGTAGCTCCTCCTTCCTCAGTGATCAGTGATCAGTAATCAGTGATCAGTAACCCGTGACTGCTTACTCTTTGATCGCCGAAGGTCTCCCCGAAACGGGCCCGGTCAGGAGACCTCGCCCAACATTAGGAGACCGATCACTGATCACTGGTTACTGATCACTGGTCCTCCTGGTCACGTTTGTAGCTGGCCTCGACGGTGATGGCGATACCGCCCCGAACGTTGAACTCTCCGACGACCTCGCAGCGCAGCGGATCCAGCGCCTCGACCAGGTCATCCAGAATCATGTTGGTGATGTGCTCGTGGAAGACCCCCTCGTTCCGAAAGGACCACAGATACAGTTTCAACGACTTCGATTCCAGAATCCGCTGATCAGGTATGTATCGAATCGTGATGGTGGCGAAATCTGGCTGTCCCGTCATGGGGCAGACGCACGTGAACTCGTCCGTTGTCAGGGTCACCCAATACTCGCGGTCCGGATGCTGGTTGGGAAACGTCTCCAGCTTCCGGACGGGCTCCGTCACCTCGCGCCCCAACAGCGTCAAATCCTTCGTTAACTCTTCCCGTTCCATTGTTTCTCCTCTACCTGGCTTCCCCCACTAGCACCCCCTCACTGGCCACCTCCCCACGACTGCGCACCATGTAAATCAGCGGAATGCTAACCAGCGTGACGGCCATCTTCACGATGTATTGCCCACGAATCAGGGGGAGGACCGGCTGCACGCCCAGGAAAGCCACTGTGATGAACACGGCACTGTCCACCAGCGTCGAGACAGCGTTGCTGGCCAGCACTCGCGCCCAGCGGTAGCCACCCACCCGCTGTCGCCACCACGCGAAGACCTCCGTGTCGATGAACGACGCCACCAGATAGGCGGTCAGGCTGGCCAGCACGATACGCCAGGTGGAGCCCAGGACGCCGGCAAAGGCCGCCTGATTCTGGTAGAAGCCGGCTGCCGGCAGTGCAATGGCAAACTGCACGTAGACTGCCAGCAACACGTTCGCCACAAAAGCGGTGACCACGACATACCGCGCGCCGATCTTCCCCAGTCGCTCGTTTACCAGATCGATCAGCGTGAATGTGAGGGCGTAGATGAAAACGGCCGCCGGCACGATGATCAGCCCGCCGGCTATGCTGACCGGCTTCGATGCCGTCACGTTGGCGATGATTTCGCACGCGATGTACAACCCAATAATGAAGACCGTTCCAAAATCGTATCTATTCATCGTCTCCCCGGACACGGATGTCAGTTATCAGTGACCAACCACTGCTCTGAGAATAGTTGGCTTGATGGCTAATGGCTAGATGGCTGAGCGGTAACAATGTGAGCCATCCAGCCATCCAGCTATCCAGCAAATTCCATGCTTCATGGAGCCCTGCAGGCGCATGTTGACTGATCACTGTTCACTGGTTACTGATCACTGTTCACTGGTGGCTCCGAGACGCCGGCACATGGGTTCGCGCCTGCCTCAGGCATCTGCGTCTTCACCGTGATCTCCTCGAAATTCATCACGCCCAGCAGCTTGGTGATGGCCAGCTCCGCCCGCTGGTTGGCCTGCCCCAGGATGTCGCTCTGGCAGGCGCCGGCGATGATCTGATCCAGTGCCTGGCGCTCGGCTTCCGTCTGTAGTTCGGGTGCCGGGGGGGAGAGAATCCCCTGCTGAAAGTCGTAAACGTACGACCGCTTCACATCCAGCTTCGAGCCCAGAATCTGTGGTGGCGGCAGCGTGACAGTCACGGACCGATCGTCCTGTACGACGACGTCGGCCGGCCCCAGCAGGCTCAAATCGATGCCGGCACGCACCTCGCCATAGGCCACGTACAACAGCCGGGTGTTGAACTCGAACGGACCGAGATTGCGGCCTTTGCTGGCTGTGACCACTGTCTGCATGCCGAACTGCGTTGTGGTAAGCTCACTGAGACCCTGAATCTGGTGCAACACCACAGGTCCGATGTCGATCCTGGGTGTGGCTGTCGGGCCAGGTGTGGGGATCGCAAACAGGTTCGTTACATTGTCGAAAAACTGCTGGCCTTGCCGGGCCACGCCCACCGTGGCCGCACAGGCGAAGATGATGCCGGCTGCGATGAAGATCAGGATCAGGTTGACCAAGACCCGGGTCAGACTGATGCGCCGGCGCTTCGGTTCGGGCTGCTCATCGGGTGGCTGCCACTCTTGATCGTCGTGATTCACCATCGATGTACCTCGTTCTTGTCTTCCGCATTCTTCGTCTACGGCGGATTATACCACGCCTTGGGTCGGCGTTCAATCAGTGATGATTCGTGCGTGATTTGACAAAAAGCACCTTCTTTGGTATACTATGAACTTGCGATTTTGAGCTTGCTAGCGGGTCTGAATCACATTTCATTCCTCTCTCATCCAACTTCGACGGGACGGACACGGTAAAGCTTCGAGAATTCATCTTGAATTGGTAAGGTTAGCTGCATTTCGCTAGTCGCGTGGTGCCGAGAGGCATCTAAGCATGTTTCCCACCAGGGCGTTGAACTGTGGGGGATTCCTGCGTCTTTATTCTGGGGTGCTAGTGAATTGAGGAGGCAAATGGCATGCCTGATGTGACCAAGACGTACACCGAGCTGGGCGGGGACGGTAGTTTCGGTACTGCGGCCGTGATGGAATTGCCGGCGTTTGAAAAAGCCAGTATCATGCCGGCCGACCGGCGCAAGTCGTATGCTCGTATCACCGACGTATTGGAGTTGCCCAGTCTTATTCAGGTGCAGTTGGATTCCTATAACTGGTTCCGGGAGGTTGGGCTGCAACAGTTGCTGAATGAAGTATCGCCGATTGTCAGTTTCAACCAGAATCTGGAACTGCATTTCTACAACTATCGCTTTGACGAGCCCAAGTATTCCGAGCAAGAATGTCGAGATATGGACATGACGTACGCAGCTCCCTTGTGGGTTGGTGTACGCCTGATCAATCGCGAAACCGGTGAGATTCAGGAGCAGGAAGTCTTCTTTGGTGATTTCCCTTTGATGACGGATAACGCCACGTTTGTCGTAAATGGCGCCGAGCGTGTTGTCGTCAACCAACTGATCCGGTCGCCGGGGGTCTACTTCGAGGCACAAGAGGATCGTGTGACCGGGCGCATCATTGCCTACGCCAAGTTAATCCCAAGTCGTGGCGCCTGGATGGAGTTCGATACCTCCAAGCGAGATCGGCTATCGGTCAAGATCGACCGCAAACGTAAGATCCCGGTGACGACGTTGCTTCGGGCGATTGGCTACAGCAGCGACGACGAGATTCGTCAGCTTTTCGAGCCCTACGACACCGACCCAGAGCACCGCTATATCGAGGCGACGTTGGAGCGAGACCTCACCAAAGACACAGACGAAGCACTCCTGTCGATTTTCAAGAAGCTGCGGCCGGGCGATCCTCCCACTGTGGACAATGCCAGGGAGTACCTGACTAGCTTGATGTTCAGCCAGCGTCGCTATGACCTGGGGCGTGTGGGGAGGTATAAGCTGAACAAGCGTCTGGGGCTCGATGTTGATCTTGACCATCAGACCCTCACCAAGGAGGATCTGGTTGAGGTTGTCAAGCACCTGATCATGGTCAACAACGGGGTCGAAGAGCAGGACGATATCGACCACCTGGGGAACCGTCGCATCAAGACTGTGGGCGAGTTAGTCCAGAACCAGTTCCGCATTGGGCTGCTTCGGATGGAGCGTGTGGTTCGGGAGCGTATGAGCAGCCGTGATCCCGAGCAGGCAACGCCGATCAGCTTGATCAACATTCGACCGGTTGTTGCGGCTAATCGAGAGTTCTTCGGCGGCAGCCAGCTTAGCCAGTTTATGGATCAGACCAATCCGCTGGCCGAGTTGACGCACAAGCGCCGGCTCAGTGCGCTGGGCCCGGGCGGCTTGCGGCGTGAGCGGGCCGGGTTCGATGTCCGTGACGTCCATCATAGCCACTACGGCCGCGTGTGTCCCATCGAGACGCCCGAAGGCCCCAACATCGGGCTCATCGTCTCGCTGGCCACCTATGCCCGCGTCAACGACTACGGCTTTCTGGAAACGCCATACCGGCGCGTTATCAACCGCGTCGAGCCTGAGGTTGAGCAACTGGTGAATCGCAGGTTGCGAGAGAACGTCGTGGACCCCGAGACGGGTGAGGTTATTGCCGAGGCCGACACGCGCATTGATCAGATGTTGGCTGAACGCATCGCCGCAGTTCGCGGTCTCGGTAGCGTGGCGATCCATCCAGTTGCGACGACCGATGTCGTGTATCTGTCTGCGGATGAGGAGGACAAGGTCACAATTGCCCAGGCTAACGCACTGCTGAACGAGCACGATGAGTTCGTCGCACCTCGGGTTTCGGTGCGGCGTCACCAGCGCTTCATGCTGGAGCCAGCGATCAATATCGATTACATGGACGTCTCACCCAAGCAGATTCTCAGTGTCAGTGCCGCCCTCATTCCGTTTCTGGAACACGATGATGCCAACCGCGCCCTGATGGGCTCCAACATGCAGCGACAGGGTGTCCCATTGCTCATACCGGAAGCTCCGCTCGTGTCAACCGGCATGGAGGACCGGGCGGCTCATGACTCCGGGCAGGTAGTGTTGGCACAGCAGTCTGGTGAAGTCATCAGCGTGACGTCGGAGCGCATCATCGTCCGGGACGTTGACGGCAAGGATCACGAGTATACCCTGCGGAAGTACAGCCGTTCCAATCAGAGTACCTGCATCGATCAACGGCCCATTGTGGACAAAGGTGATTGGGTTACTGCCGGCCAGGTGCTCGCCGACAGTTCATCGACGGACAGAGGGCATCTGGCGTTGGGCCAGAACGTATTGGTCGCATTCCTGAGTTGGGAAGGTGGCAACTACGAGGATGCCGTTCTCATCAGCGAGGGCGTCGTTCGCCAGGACAAGTTCACGTCGATTCACATCGAAAAGCACGAGATCGAGGCACGGGACACGAAGCTGGGCCCCGAGGAGATCACGCGCGACATCCCCAACGTTGGGGAAGATGCACTCAAGGACCTGGATGAGGACGGCATCATCCGCATTGGCGCTACCGTCTCTCCGGGCTCTATCCTCGTTGGTAAGATCACGCCCAAGGGTGAGACGGACCTGTCGCCGGAGGAGAAGTTGCTGCGGGCGATTTTCGGGGAGAAGGCCCGAGAGGTGAAAGACTCAAGTCTGCGCCTGCCGCACGGTGAGCATGGCAAGGTCGTCGATATCAAGGAGTTCAGTCGCGACGATGACATCGACTTGCCGGCCGGCGTGGATCACATGGTCCGCGTTGCTGTCGCACAGCAGCGGAAGGTCACCGAGGGCGACAAGATGGCTGGCCGGCATGGTAACAAGGGCGTGATCTCCAAGGTGGTGCCCATCGAGGATATGCCGTACCTGGAGAATGGCCGGCCGGTTGATCTCATCTTGAACCCCCTGGGTGTGCCGCACCGGTTGAACATCGGCCAGATTTTGGAGACGCACCTGGGCTGGGCCGCCGACCGCCTCGGCTTCAAAGCCCTCACGCCTGTCTTTGACGGTGCGACGGAAAACGAAATCGCTGCTGAATTGGCCCGTGCCTGGATGATTGACCAGGCCTGGTCCGATGTGGTTGAGCGGGCGTGGGAATGGTTCAAAGAGCGTGAGATTGACACCGAAAACATCATAGACGATGAGGAGGCGCGCCTCCTTTATCTCGATGCCTGGCTGGACGAGGACGAGGTTGACTACACGGCGTTGTGGAATGATCAGATTTACGCACGTCGAATGGCGCTGCGGCGGTGGTTGCAGGAGAAGGGATATGATCCAGAAACCCTGTTGGTCTTTGAGGATGACGATCGGTCTCTGGACGCGAAGCGCGTGGCCAACGCCGAAGCCCGGCGCGTGGGCTTGAAGTTGTGGCTGGAATACAACCTTCCGAAAGCCAAGGACTTCGAGGTTGACCTGGAAAGCCTGGACACGCTGGAGGATATCACGGAGGCGTGTGTGCAACTCAGCCGGCGAACTGGCATTCCGATGCCCACCACGGGGAAGATGATTCTGTATGATGGCAAGACGGGTGAGCCGTATGATCAGCCGGTGACAGTTGGGATTATCTACATGCTCAAGCTTGCTCACCTGGTGGAGGACAAGGTTCACGCGCGATCGACAGGTCCGTACTCCCTGGTGACGCAGCAGCCACTGGGGGGTAAGGCGCAGTTCGGCGGACAGCGCTTCGGCGAGATGGAGGTGTGGGCACTCGAGGCATACGGTGCAGCCCACACCTTACAGGAGATGCTCACCATCAAGTCCGACGACGTCACAGGGCGCGTGAAGACCTATGAAGCCATTGTCAAAGGCGAGGAGATTCAGGAGCCCGGCGCTCCCGAGTCGTTCCGGGTGCTGGTCAAAGAACTCCAGAGCCTCGGACTGTCGGTCGAGGTGCTCGATGAAAAGGGAAATCGTGTGTCCATTGGCCGGGACGACGGCGTCGATCACCGCACAGGCCGGCTGAGCCTCGGCCTGGGTTTGCCGGGAGGCCGGCGGCGGCGCTAAACGCCTTGTTGAATTTGACACAGAATCCATAATCTTGTATAATCTGTTTTCGTGGGTTGGCGCAAACCGTCACCCACGTTTCGTGTGATACCACTGACTGGGACACGATTTTCCGGGAGGAATCGGCTTTGCCGACCATCAATCAACTGGTCCGAAAAGGACGAAAACAGCAGAAGAAGAAAAGCAAGGCGCCTGCCCTGCGCTATATCTACAATGCGCAGAAGGGTAAGATGAATGAGACCTCGGGCGCCCCGCAGAAGCGGGGCGTATGTACGCGGGTGGGTACCACGACGCCGAAGAAGCCGAATTCAGCGCTGCGCAAGATTGCGCGTGTTCGGCTGACGAACGGCATGGAAGTCACTGCGTACATACCTGGTGAGGGGCACACCTTGCAGGAACACTCGACGGTACTCATTCGTGGGGGGCGTGTGAAGGATCTCCCTGGTGTTCGCTATCACGTCATCCGTGGGGCACTGGACTCTACCGGCGTGGAAGACCGGCACCGCGGACGTTCAAAGTATGGTACTAAGAAGCCCAAGTAGCTGAGGGCGGCGCTTCTGTGCAAGGTAGCACGGGAGCGGGGGAGAAAGATTGACCTCTTGCCAGAAGTCATCCTTTCACCTCCGTACCTCTGCAGCCCGGCACCCTGGCTCGAAGAGCGTCGCCCTGTCACACGACAATACACTCATCCCCCTGAGAGTGGGCGTTCTGCTTTGCGTCCCTTTTGTTTTGGCTAGTTTGATTCTGGCGAAAGTCGCCCAAACTCAGAGGGATTGTTTTTGCGTTGACAACGTGTACTGTTTTTCTTGAGTTCCCAAGGGCGGTTTGTGAGGAGTGAGGAATGCCCAGACGTGGACGTGCTCCCCGACGAGAGCTAGTGCCTGATCCGAGATACGAAAGTGTCCGGGTAACGCGGTTCATCAATAAGCTGATGACGCGAGGCAAGAAAAGTGTAGCGGAGCGGATTTTCTACACAGCTATGGATCTTATCGAAGAGCGCCTGGAGAAGAACCCCATGGAGGTGTTTGAGCAGGCGGTGCAAAACGCAACACCTCTGATTGAGGTGAAGCCGAGGCGCGTGGGCGGTTCGACCTATCAGATTCCCATCGAGATCCGCCCGGAGCGGCGCGAGAGTCTTGCCATGCGCTGGTTGATTCAGGCGGCCCGTGGCCGGCCCGGCAAATCGATGGCCGAGAAGTTGGCCAATGAGCTGATGGATGCCGCCAATAGTGTGGGGGTGACCATCAAGCGCAAGGACGACACGCACCGCATGGCAGAAGCCAACAAGGCGTTTGCACACTATCGCTGGTGATCAATGACTAGAGCATATCCGTTGGACAGAACCCGCAATATTGGGATTATCGCCCATATCGATGCGGGTAAAACGACAACAACAGAGCGCATCCTCTACTACACCGGCAAAACGTACAAGATCGGTGAAGTGCATGAGGGCACGGCGGTCATGGACTGGATGGTCCAGGAGCGAGAACGGGGCATCACCATCACGGCGGCTGCCACCACCTGCTTCTGGCGGGATCACCAGATCAACATTATTGACACGCCGGGGCACATCGACTTTACAGTAGAGGTACAGCGGAGCCTGCGTGTTCTGGATGGCGGTGTTGTTGTCTTTGATGCCGTGGCCGGCGTCGAGCCACAGTCGGAGACGGTGTGGCGCCAGGCCGATCGCTTCGGCGTGCCACGGATATGCTTCGTGAACAAGATGGATCGTGTTGGTGCCAGCTACTGGCGCACGATCGACATGATCCGCGAGCGTCTGAACGCAGCGCCGGTAGCAGTTCAGATTCCTATCGGGGTTGAAGATCGTTTCCTGGGGTATGTGGACCTGCTTGCACAAGAGGCGGTTATCTATCTTGATGAGGAAGGGCTCGATCGACAGGTACGCGCGGTGCCAGAGGACATGCTGGACGAAGTTGCAGCGCGCCGCGACGAGCTAGTCGAGTGTATCGCTGAGACGGACGAGGAGCTGACTCTTAAGTATCTCGAGGGCGAGGACTTCACCGTCGATGATCTGCGTCAAGGTCTGCGTCGTGCGACGATCAGCGGTCACTTGGTTCCGGTACTGTGCGGGAGTGCCTTGAAGAATAAGGGTGTGCAGCCCCTGCTGGATGCCGTAGTCGATTATCTACCATCGCCGCTGGAGGTGCCGCCCATTAAGGGGGTCAACCCTGACACTGGCGAACCCGAGACGAGGCCGGTGGATGAGGATGCGCCATTTTCGGCTCTGGCTTTCAAGATCGTGACGGACCCGTATGTTGGCCGGCTGGCCTACATCCGCGTATACTCGGGCAAAGTCAAGACCGGTACGCGGGTGCGAAACGTCACCCAAAATAAGAAGGAGCGAATTGGCCGGCTGTTGCGCATGCACGCCAACCATCGTGAGGAATTAGACGCCGTCTACGTCGGGGACATCGCAGCCGTTGTGGGGCCCAAGAATACCTTCACCGGGGATACACTGGCCGATCCCGAACATCCGATCCTCCTGGAGTCGATTGCATTCCCTGAGCCGGTGATTTCGGTGGCTGTCGAGCCCCGGACTAAGGCCGATCAGGAGAAATTGAGCGGTGCCCTCCGTAAATTGTCAGAGGAGGACCCCACGTTCCGGGTGCGCACGGATGAAGAGACGGGGCAGACACTGATCTCCGGCATGGGCGAGCTGCATCTGGAGGTCATTGTAGACCGGATGATGCGCGAGTTCAAGGTGTGGGCGAACGTCGGTAAGCCGCAGGTTGCCTATCGCGAAACGATTACCCGGCCGGTGAGAGTGGAGGGCCGTTTCGTCCGGCAGACGGGTGGCCGTGGTCAGTATGGGCACGTTGTGGTGGAGCTGGAGCCCAACGAACCCGGCAAGGGTTTTGAATTCGAGAATGCAATTGTCGGAGGCGCAATCCCGAGAGAGTTTATCCCGCCTGTTGAGCGTGGCATGCGAGAGGCGATGGAGAGTGGCGTGCTGGCCGGCTACCCGGTGGTAGATATCAAGGCGCGTCTGGTTGATGGCTCATATCACGAAGTTGACTCCAGTGAGCTGGCGTTCAAGATTGCCGGCTCCATAGCCCTACAAGAAGGGGTTAGGAGGGGAAAGCCGGTTCTTCTGGAACCCGTGATGAAGCTGGAGGTGGTTCTGCCGGATGAATACACCGGTGACGTGATTGGGAACTTGAATGCACGCCGGGCTCAGATTGAAGGCATGGAGCCTCGAAGCGGAGGTTTTCAGGCCATCGAAGCCACAGTCCCGCTGGGCGAAATGTTCGGTTACGCCACAGATCTCCGCTCAATGACCCAGGGCCGGGGCACGTTCACCATGGAGTTCTCGCACTACGAACGGGTGCCAGACAAGTTGGCCCAGAAGGTGATCGCACGGGGCGGAGGCTGATCAATTGTCAATTGTCAATTGTCAATTCATAATTAACAATTGACAATTGATAATTGACAATTCACAATTGACAATTAGGAAGGGAGCAACATCAGGGTGGCTAAGCAGAAATTCGTACGGACGAAGCCGCACGTGAATGTGGGGACCATTGGCCACGTGGATCATGGCAAGACCACGCTCACAGCGGCCATCACCAAGGTACTGG
>CAZHMV010000107.1:0-20091 GCA_964532665.1 uncultured Anaerolineales bacterium | reverse complement strand
GGCCTGTCATCAATGCCACCGGCGTCATCATCCACACCAATCTGGGGCGAGCGCCTCTGAGCGCGGCCGCCATCGCGGCCATGCAGGAAATCGGGGCCGGCTACAGCAACCTGGAGTATGACCTGGATGCCGGCCGGCGCGGCTCCCGTTACACCCATGCCACGGACCTGCTGCGCCGGCTCACGGGTGCCGAGGCTGCACTGGTCGTCAACAACAACGCTGCAGCCACGTTGCTCACCCTGACCACCCTGGCCCGAGGCCGCGAGGTCATCATCTCGCGCGGGCAACTGGTCGAGATCGGAGGTGGATTCCGCATCCCGGAGGTCATGGCCCAGAGCGGTGCCCGGCTCGTCGAAGTTGGGACAACCAACAAGACCTACCTGCGCGACTACGCTGCTGCCATCACTGAAGAGACAGCCTTGCTCATGCGGGTGCACACCAGCAACTTCCGCATTACCGGCTTCACCCACGAGACAGGCATTGAAGAACTGGTCGCCCTGGGGCGGGAGCGGGGCCTGCCGGTGTTGGACGACCTGGGGAGCGGCAGCTTGCTGGATACCACCGCCTTCGGCCTGATGCCCGAGCCAACTGTCCAGGCTTCTATCCAGGCCGGCGCGGACCTGGTCTGTTTCAGCGGTGACAAACTGCTGGGCGGTCCGCAGGCCGGGATCATTGTGGGCCGGGCCGACCTGGTTGAGCGGATCAAGCGCTTCCCGATGACACGCGCACTGCGGGTAGATAAGACCACCCTGGCCGGCCTGCAGGCGACATTGCTGAGCTACCTGCGTGGCACGGCTACGCAGGAGATTCCGGTATGGCGCATGATTTCGATGCCGGCTACGGAACTCCGAGAACGTGCTCAGACATGGGCTGACCACCTTGGGGCTTCAGGAGTAGTCGCGCAGGTGGTGCCGGCGGAATCTGCCGTTGGCGGCGGATCCCTCCCCGGTGAGACACTGCCCGGCTACGCCCTGGCGATCGTCATCGATTCACCCGACACCCTGGCCGCTCAGCTTCGCGCATCCGATCCGCCGGTGATTGCGCGGATCGACAACGATCAACTGCTCCTGGACCCGCGCACCGTCCTTCCCGAGCAGGATCAGCAATTGCTGTACATCCTCACCACGGTGATCTCGGGGCAGACCGGAGGTGAATGACCCCGCCGGTAGGGGCGGTTGCTCTGGGAGACCGTCGTCTTGACTTTTCCATGGGTCAATGGTAAAACATGTTACATCTAACGTGCCATACCTGGGCTAGAATTTGACATTGCGAGTAGTTGGACAATGTCACATTACAACCGCTCTCGCCGGATCGCCAGATCCGGCGGCTAAGCAGCACGAACGCACGGGGATTTCGCCGCCTTTGGCCTGGATTTGGCAATCCAGGCCGAGCAGAGTCCATAATGTGACATTTGCCTAAGTAGCTACTCTCGGGTGCCGGGCCAAGGTTTCCCGACCGAGCCCGTTTCGCCTCGGTCATGAGACCTTCGGCGATCGAGAAGTGGTTGCCATTGTCAAGTTAATTGACAGCCTGCCAAACCAAGGAGTAAAGCCAATGGATTCTCGCCGTACGGGCCCCGTCTTGAGCCCGACGAAGGGCCGTGTCCTGAGCCCGACGAAGGGCCGCGTTGCAGCCGTCGTCCTGTCCGTCGTCCTGTTGTTTTTCGTAAGTTCCGCCTCCCTGTTCCCGAACCTGGGCCTGGGATTTCGGAATGTTGCTGCAAGCCAACAAACACAATCCGAATCTCAAACTCCGAGTTCTGAGTCTCCCAAACTACCGCCGGCGGCTGTGGCGAAGATCGAGCCGCTGCTTTTGCGGGAAATCATCGAAGACGGCCAGGCTACGTTCATTGTGTACTTGCGTGAGCAGGCGGACCTGTCGGCTGCCACCCGAATAAAGACCCTGGCTGAGCGCCGGCTGACTGTGTTCGACACGCTCCGCCGTACAGCCGAGCGCTCACAACGTGACATCCTGGCGTACCTGCACAAGCAAGAGCAGGCCGGCTACGCCAGCGACATCGTTCCCTTCTGGGTCTTCAACGGTGTGGCAGTGACCGGTGATTTTCAGACGTTGGCCGCCATTGCGCAGCGGGACGATGTGGTCAAAATCCGCGCTAACCACGTGCTCCATCTCCCTAAGCCCGTCGAAGGGCCGGCTCAGGGTGATTCGGATGCCCAGCGACCGCAGACTTTGCTGTGGAACATTGAGCGCATCCGTGCCAACAAGGTCTGGAACGAGCTGGGGATCACCGGCCAGGGCGTTGTTGTCGCCAATATCGACACCGGGGTGGATTGGCAGCACAACGCGCTAAGGGACAAATATCGTGGCAAAGACGGGGACCACAACTACAACTGGTTCGACTTCACCGGGACGTATCCCCAGGCTCCCAATGATGGCCATAATCACGGCACCCACACCATGGGTACGATCGTCGGGGACGGTGTGGATGAAAGCGGGCAGCGCCTCCAGACCGGGGTGGCACCGGGGGCCCAATGGATTGCGGTCAAGGTATTCTCCGACAGCGGCGACACGAGCGACGTGTGGATTCACCAGGCCTTTCAGTGGATCCTGGCACCAACGGACCTGAACGGAGAGAACCCAGACCCCACCAGGGCACCGGATGTCGTCAACAACTCCTGGGGCAGCTCCAATGGTGCTGATGTGACCTTCCAGCCAGATGTCCGGGCACTGCGCGCTGCCGGCATCGTGCCCGTGTTTTCGGCCGGCAACAGCGGAGAATTGGGGGTGGGGACCGTCGGCTCCCCTGGCTCCTTCCCTGAGAGTATCGCCGTCGGTGCAACAGAGCCGGACCCCATCGTTGCGTCTTTCAGCAGCCAGGGACCATCTTTTTGGGACGAGATGAAACCCGAATTCAGCGCCCCGGGGCGGTCGATTCGATCGACCGTTCCAGGCAACCAGTACGCCGTATTCAGTGGAACCTCGATGGCCGCGCCTCACGTGACAGGATCCATCGCCCTGATGCTCGAGGCAGCCCGAAAGTCGGCCGCAAAGCTGGCGACAAAGACTGCTCCGACGGTTGATGGCGTTGCACTTCAGCGCGCCGATCCGGTACCGGGCATTGATGACCTGGAGCAGATGCTGGCGTTGACCGCGGTAGACCTGGGTGCACCAGGGCCGGATAATGTGGCCGGCGCCGGCCGCATCGATGTCTATCGAGCGACGGTGTGGGCCATGACCGCCGGCAAGATCTACGGGTTCGTGCGCGACAGCGCGACCGGTGCTCCCATCCCTTCGGCTGAGATCGTTGGTTCCTCTATCACAAACCCCGACGACCGGTTCACGACCCACAGCAAGAACGACGGTGAGTATTCGGTTGCTGTACCCGAGGGCCGTTACTCCGTGGAAGTGCGGGCGTTCGGGTACGAGCCGCAGACGGTCGGAAATATCGAAGTAGTCGCCGGCTTCCTGACGCTGCGGGACATCAAACTCCGGCGCGCACCCACGGGCACGGTGGCCGGCCAGATCAAAACCGCTGATGGCGTTCCGGTACCGGCGACGGTCGAGGTAGTGGGCACGCCGGTTTCCATCCAGACGGACGGCAAAGGAACCTACAGCATTGATCTGCCGGCCGGCACTCACACGCTGCGAGTCGCAACAGCCGGCTATCGGACCGCAATCGCCGAAGTAACCGTCACGGTAGGCGAACGCACGGTCCAGACCTTCGTCCTCACGCCGGCACCGTCAACCTTGCTCGTAGACGCGGATCAGTGGGCCGGCGACAACGTGAGCCGCTACTACGAGTTCGCGTTAAACAAGGCCGGCATCCCCTTCGATACTCGGCCCATTACGACGACGGACAGCGTTCCCACGGTTGAGGAGCTATCGGCCTATGACATTGTGGTGTGGGTTCATGCCTGGACGTCCCCCGGGACCATCGACCAGCAACGAGAGGACACGGCTGTCGTGGATGCACTCACCGGCTATCTTGAGCAGGGTGGCCGGCTCCTGCTGAGTGGACAGGACATCGGGTTCCTGGACGGCGGTGGCAACCCGTCCAATCCATCACCACTGGCGTATTATCAGGACGTGCTGCATGCCCGCTACGCCTCAAATAGTGCATCTCGCAGTAGCGCGATTGTCGGCAACAGTGACGACATCATGGCCGGCATCGAGCTCGAGTTTGACACCACTTATGCGTATAAGAGATCGGATCGCGGTTTCTCGCCGGATCAGATTGAGCCAGCCGACGATGCAGCACAGACGGTTTTCACATACACCGATGGGGCTGGGGCAGCCATCAAAGTGCAGGACGCCAACTACCGTCTGGTGTACCTCGGCTTCTCGGCTGATACGACCGGGCCGAGAGATCAACTCATCAACACCATCGCCCAGGCGTACGAGTGGTTGAGCCGACCAGTTCTCGCCAAATCCGTTGACAAGAGCGAGGCCGGCCTGGGTGAGCGCCTCACGTATACGATTATGCTGGAGAGCGGCGTCGGCAGTCCGCTGGAAAACGTGACGTTAGTTGACCGGCTGCCGGACGAAGTCGAATTCGTGTTCGATACAGCAACCGGTGGCGCTGTGTACAACCGTGAGCGACGCACCATCGAATGGTCCGGTAGCCTCCTGCCCAGGGACAGTGCAACCATCACTTTCAAAGCCGATCTCAGGGATGATCTGGCCGGCGATACGCTTGTAACCAATACCGTCACGGCTCAGATGAGCGATATGCAGCTCGAAGCCACAGCGGTCACCCGTGTCCTGGGCCCCAACCTGTCGGGATCAACGAAAACGGTGAGCAGGTCCCGTGTTTCGACCGGCGAGGTGATGACCTACACCATACGACTCGTCAATTCGAGTCCCATCACCGCCACCGGTGCCAGTCTGGTCGATCCGATACCGACCGGAACCCGGTACGTGGAAGGCAGCGTAACCGGGGGAGCGACTTACGACGCTGCCAGCCAGTCGATCCGATGGTCGGGTGATGTGCCGGCAGCCACTCCTGAAAACGCACCCTACACGTGGATCGACAGCGATACGGATGGCGGCCCCGTCTTCTCCTGGGACAGCCGGGCCGAGGAACAGGGTCAGGCAGTGGCCGGCATGGGTGATGATACCACCTCGGCCGAACTCCCCATCGGTTTTGCGTTTCCTTTCTTCGACCAGCAGTTTACGACGTTCCGCGTATCATCCAACGGGTTCCTGAGCTTTACCAGCGCCGACGCACCGTTTGGCAATGTGCCCTTGCCCTCCACCGAGGCACCGGGCAACCTTGTTGCGCCATTCTGGGACGATCTCACCCTGGCGAGTCAAGGCACGATTTACACCTGGAGCAACAATGCAGACACGCTGGTGGTCAGTTGGGTCGATGCGCCTCGCTTTGGTGGAGCAGAGCCGTATACCTTCCAGGTGATCCTTCACGCCGATGGTGAGATTCTCTTCCAGTATCAGCGGCTTGGCTCGCCAGTCGATAGCGCCACCATCGGGATTCAAAACGGCGATGGAACCGTCGGGCTTACCGTGGCTTACAACGAAGCGTACGCCCACGAAGGGCTGGCGATTTTGGTAAAACCGCCTCTTCCACCGGTTGCGCCTCCGGTGATTACCTTCGCCGTCACTGTGAATGAAGATGTCGCGGCCGGCAGCACCATCACCAACACGGCCCAGGTCAACGACGGCCATGGCCAAATCACGACCCTTACAGCGGCAGCACGGGCCAACGTGAGTGACCTGACGAACTCCATCAAGCTGGCACCAGAGATTGTGTTGCCCGGCGAAACCCTCACCTACACCCTGAGATTGATCAACGCCGGACATGTGCCGGCAACGGTGACAGTGAGTGATCCGATTCCGGATGGCACTCAGTATCAGGCGGATAGCGCCACGGGTGGTGCAACGTACAACAGCGGGACCAATGCAATTGAGTGGGCCGGCGAGGTGCTGGCCGATCAGAGCCACGATTTGACGTTTGCTGTAACGGTGGACCGGGGTATCGAGATTGGGACAACAATCACGAATACAGCCCAGGTGGATGATGGCATCAGTGAGCCATTTGAACTCGTCGCCACGACGGCTGTCATGAGACCAGACCTGTCACGGTCAACCAAGTTCGTGGATCGCCAGCAAGCCCGGTCCGGCGATGTGCTGAACTACACAATTCGGGTTGAGAACAACAGTCCGCTCGCGCTCTCCAATGTCAGCGTCGTTGACCACCTGCCAGCGGGGGTCTCGTTCGTTCCTGGCAGCTTGAGCGAGAATGCAACTTACGATCCGACTGAAAACGCCGTCCGGTGGACGGGCAGCCTGCCGGCCCGAGGCGAGGGCTACGCATGGGACGATAGTGATACTGGCGGTGGGCCGGCGTTTACCTGGGACAATCGAGCTGAGACGATGGGAGTGCGGGTGCGTGATCAGTGGACGTTGGAAGATGACACGAACGCCGGCCCGTTCCCCATCGGATTCAGTTTCCCGTTCTTCGACGCGAGTTTTACCGATTTCTACGTGAGCACGAACGGTTTCCTGAGTTTCAGCACGATCACCGATCGCTATTTCACCAACAAGCGGTTGCCGGATACGACCGCGCCGGCAAACCTGGTAGCGGTCTTCTGGGACGATCTGGACATGCGTACTGACGGAGAGATCTACTACTGGACCAATAACATCGACACCCTGGTCGTCTCCTGGGTCGGCATCCCGCATCTGGCACGGGGTGGGCCGTACACCTTCCAGGCGATCTTCAAGTCCGACGGCACTATTGTCTTTCAGTACAAAGAGATGGATCCCGGCCGGCTTGAAGAGGCGACTGTCGGCATCCAGAACGCCGATGGAGCGGATGGCCTCACCATTGCCCACGATGAGCCCTATGTGCACGATGGTCTGGCAGTTCGCATCGCGCCGCCCACGGGCAAAGAGCAAATCCAGTTCCAGGCCAAGGTTGAGGACGGGGTGCCGCTGGAGTCGGTCCTGGTGAACACGGCCGTGATCAAGGACAGCCTTGGCAATCAGATCGAACGTGAAGCCAAGACCACCGTGAACACAATCGATCTGTCTGGCGTTGCCATGGGTGCGAGTGTTGAGCAGGTTGCCCTTGGTGGCCGGCTGACCTACCGGTTCACCATTCCCAACACTGGCACTGCCGACGCCGAACAGGCGCTGGTCGTCAACCCGCTACCGCCAGCCCTTGCCTATGTGGAAGGAAGCGCGACAGGCGGTGCGCTCTACGATCCCGCTCAGAGAGCGATTCGCTGGCAGGGTGTGGTGCCGGCCGGCGGACAGGTGACCTTCGAGTACAGCGCGGATGTGCTGCCGCCACTCGCGGATGGTGACACGATCGTCAATACCGCCACCATCTCCGATGGGCTGCATCCGGCCATCTCGCGCTCTATCAGCGTTCAGGTTGTGGCCCCCGACCTCATCCGCTCGGAGAAGCAGGCCATGGCGATGGTCGGGGAAGGCGCAACACTGACCTACATGGTGCGGATCGTCAATAGCGGACACGCGCTGGCCAATGTCACTTTCACGGATCCGCTGCCGACCGGCGCCACATACGTTGCCGGCTCGGGTCAGGCGAGCTACGGCGCTCCTGTCCAGTTCGACGCAGGAACAGGAACTGTCACCTGGACAGGGGAAGTGCCGGCGCGGGGCATCGCGGAACTTCGGTTCTCGGTCCTGGCCACCGGTGAAGCTGACGTGATTACCAATATGGCCACGCTGGATGATGGTCTGGGGAGTACCCTTGAGTTGAGCGCCACGACGCGGGTGGTCCCATATTACTTCGTGTTGCCATTGATCCTGAAGGGGCCATAAGGCGAGATAGCTCAAACAAGACCTCGGAGGTCTCCACGTGATCGCCCGGTAAGAGTTGGCCTGAAAGTGACTTGAACTCTGCCGGACCAGAGTGTTGTGGAGACCTCCGAGGTTTGCACAGTATTGCCAAGAAGCCGGCCAGGGCTGCTGGAAACCCTGGCCGGCTTTTCAGACCCGGGCCATTCGAAGTGGGGAGTACACTCCGCGCTCCAGTTCCCGGTGTGGGCAGGGAGATCTCTGCCATCGGTCTCTGGGACAGCCCGGGCCATTGTGAGAAGGCACATACAATTATGTTGCCCACCTGTCACGTGATACTCACATGTGACAGTAAGAATGCAGGCTGCAACCTGCTCTAAAGGATAGCCAGAGCAGACTGTAGCGCAAATACGAAGGAGACACACTTGATGTCGAAACGTATGCTTCTTGCATTCTTGTCAGCCCTCATCGTGAGCAGCCTGATAGGGGACTCGGCGTTGGCCGAGGGAGACGATGATACCCAACTTGAGCGAGCCAGTTCGAATATGTACGTCAACACGCCGGCGGATGATGTTGAGCGGGACGGCGCGCTGAGCCTGCGTGAGGCACTCATGTTGGCGGATGGCAGTCTGTCCCTCGAAGAACTGGGGCCTGGCGAGCTCGATCAGGTCATCGGCATCCCGGGGCCGCACAGCACCGACCTGATCAAGTTTGACCGGAAGGTCTTCCCGTTTTACGGTGGGCCGCCGATCTATCTCCACGGTGCGCCCCTGCCACCGCTGGCGTACGGCTTTGACACCATAGATGCCCGTTTTGTGGGCGTGAAGCTGGTCGGCGGACAAACGTACGGACCCGGGCTCTACATCACATCCAATAGCAACCTGATCCTCGGCATAACGATGGTCGGGTTTTCAGGTGAGGCCATCACCATAGCAGATGGTCGCAGGAATCAGATTCGGGATGTGCAGTTACACAACAATAGAGTGGGCATCTACATCTCTGGCTATCTCGCCCGAGACAACCTCATCCGGCGCAGCGATATAGAGAGCAACCGGGAGGCGGGTGTCTGGTTCGACAATGGAGCAGACAGGAATCGTCTTGTAGACAGTGACCTCAAGTACAGCTATGCCGGCGTCCGGTTTGGATCAGGCACTGACCACAACGTTGTGGCAGGGAACGACATCAGCGCGAACACGTACGGTGTGCTCGTCGAGCGGGGAGCTGGCCACAACGACTTCGACAACAATCGGTTCCGAGGGAACCAGGTTGATGTCGAACATCGGTAGATCCGTACTGCGAAGATGTCCAGGTCCTTCCCCGGGCGCGTCCCGCAGTTGAAACTGCACCAACCCTTGCTAAGTCGCCCTTCGGCGACTGGAACTCAACCCGCGAAGGCGGGTTTCGTAGCCGTTGCCGTGAATTCATCCGCCAGGCTCGGAATGTGCCATTGTTAAGATAGCTACTCCAACATTCTCTACCGTACACTTTTCGAGGGAAACGGGTTGTCAAGCCACCACCGCAGTTATGTCATCCCTTCGACAGGCTCAGGACAGGTCTGAGGCGAAGCCGAAGAATCCCTGGAAGGCTACAATGACCCTTAGTGTGACTGGAGAATACTCGGTCTCATAACTCAAGTAATCTTTTTGCCAACGAAACAGGAGCTTTGGCTACCCTATCAGGGATTCTTCGGCTTCGCCTCAGAATGACATATACGCAGTAGGTGCTCTCATCCTGAAAAGTGTACGGTAAGGAACTCCAAAAACACCCCCGATGTTGGGCGACGTCTCGATGTTGGGCGAGGTCTCCCGACCGACGCCCTTGAGGTAGTCACTCCGCAATACCCCACATAAGGGTAGCAGCCCAACCGTGTTAGGCGGATCTGGCCAGCGACGGCCAATGCGATTGGCCTGCTACCCCGTCAACCCAAGAGTTATTCGCGCTAACAAAGAATTCGCGGTAACTGGAAAAATCTGGGGTGTTGGAGTATAATTGGATTGCCTCCCCTGGAGACCCCCTCTTCGCCCGGAGGACGAGCAAAGGACATCATCGTGACAGATCGAAGAATCGTCGAAACCACCTTTCACGTCCGCTATGCCGAGACTGACCAGATGGGAGTTGTGCACCATGCGGCTTACGTTGTGTGGTTCGAGGAAGGGCGGTCGGCCTGGATGCGGGCCCTGGGCAGCAACTACGCTGAGTTCGAGGCAGCGGGGCTATTCCTTCCCGTCAGCGAGGTCTACGCCCGCTACATCGCACCGACGTCATACGGCCACCAGGTGACGGTCCGCACCTGGACAGAAGAGGTACGCAGCCGTACCGTCAAGATCTGCTATGAGGTTGTAGATGCCGAGAGTGGTCGGACGTTGGTGACCGGCTACACCCGGCATGTGTGCATGAATCGTGAAGGCAACGTGGTGCGCCTGCCAGAAAGGTGGCGCAGATTCTTCGCCAGCGAGTAGATGGCGTTGTCGCTTGAGCGGTGACGGCCGGCAAAGCAACACCCATTGGAGCATCCGGTAACATGAACGACTTCGTTCTCCCTCTCGCCTCGCCGGCAGCGACGCTGGAGACGGCCGGCAGCAAGGGCGCTAACCTGGCCAGTGAGGAATTGATCGTCCCCGGCGACGACGACTGGCCGGCTCTGGAGGAGCATAAGCATCCTCCTCAGCCCTTCGACCTGTGGACGCGGGTCAACGTCGGCGAAGTCTGGCCCCACCCGGTGAGCCCACTGCTGTGGTCCGGCGTCACGCTCACCATGAACCAGGGCACGCGATATTCCCTGGGAGGCCTCCAAGCCCCATATCTGGACAACATCCAGTGGGCCCGGCGTTTCTATGGCCGAATCTACTACAACGAAGGCGCTCTGGTGCACATCCTGGCGCAGGAGTTCGGGCTGCCAGGTTCCTTCATCGATGCAGCGTTTGGGAGTAGGAGTAGCGCCGGTCGCCGGCACCACGGGCGCGTTCGTCCTCTTCGGCTCCTCCGCCGGCTGCCCCTGCTCGTGCGTATGGTCATGGGCCGCCTCGGGACTGATCGGGAGTTGGAGGACCTCTTCCCCACAATCGACCGCTGGGTCGCCGAGTTCGTGGCGCGAAACCTGAAGGAAGCCAGTGACGGCGAGCTGTGGACCGAATTGAGGTGGGTCTGGGTTGATCGCTCCACCCGGGTGATCAACCTGCACACTGCCGTCAGCGCCTCCGCTATGGGGGCCTTCAGTCTGTTGGAGAAGTTGCTGGGGCGCTGGTGCGGTCGTGGGGACCTGGCCCAGGATCTCGTCACCGGCCTTTCCGGTGTGTACGCCGCCGAGATGGGAGCCACCCTGTGGCAGATGGCGCAGAGGCTCCGCGATCTGGGGCTGGCCGGCGCTGTCCTGAACAACGCCCCCGATGCAGCACTGACCCGACTCCGCGAGACTCCCGAGGCTCAACCTGTGATCCAGATGCTGGACGCCTTCCTGGAACGCCACGGGCACCGCTGTCCCAACGAAGGCGAGTGGCTCTATCCCCGGTGGGCCGAAGCACCAGAACAGGTGGTTGAGCTGGTGGCCGGCTATCTGCGGGCCGGGGATCGCGCTAACCCCGTCGCGGCCGAAGAGCGGCAGCGTCAACGGCGCGAGGAAGCCGTTGCCTGGGTGGAGGCGCACCTGGACCCTCTTCGCCGGGCAGTCTTCCGGCGTGTTTTGGACCGTGCCCAACACGCCGTTCGCCTGCGGGACAATGGCCGGCACTACGTGATGAGAGTGGCGTTTCCCTTCGTGCGGATCTACCGGGAGCTCGGCCGGCGTTGGGCGAGCCGTGGCTGGTTGCGACAGCCGGAGGACGTGTTCTTCCTGACCGTCCCTGACGTCGAGAAGCTCATTCAGGCCGGCGGTCCTTCCGCTGCAGGCATGGAACTGATCACCCTGGTGGCAGAGAGGCGCAAGGCCTACGAGTATTGGTTCACCGTCGAGGCTCCGGAGGTGATCGGCCCCGATGGCCGGCCTGTGGCGGTACAACCGACCGAGCCCCCTGCTCCGCCCAGGTCGGGCGAGTTGCCTGAATCTGTGCTCGACGGCATCCCGGCCAGCGGCGGTCGCGTGCAGGGCACGGCGCGCATCATCCACGATCCCGGGGACGCGATCCGGCTGAAGAGGGGGGATATCCTGGTCACTCGGGCTACGGATCCCGGCTGGACGCCTGTGTTCCCATTGGTAGGTGGTCTTGTGCTGGAGGTCGGTGGCCAACTATCTCATGGCGCAATCGTGGCGCGCGAGTACGGCTTGCCGGCCGTGGTCAACGTGCACGATGCCACACAGCGCATTCGGGACGGTCAGGTAATCACGGTCGATGGGACTGCCGGACGTGTCTACCTGGACCGGTAAGCCGGGCCGAGTTGATTCTGCAGTCCCAGTAACCCAATCTTGCTCGGCCTGGATTGCCAAATCCAGGCCCAGTTGGGGACCTGACGATCCCCTTGGAACGGCATTCGGGTCTACTGAGTCCAGTAATGACCCTTGCTGATCACGAAAAAATGAAGTACTATTGTGATGACATCGAAGTAAACTTAATTGACAAGCCTGGAGTACAATGAGGAGATTGAATAATGACAGTCAAGACCCTGGAACGTACAGTCGTAACAGCCGACCCGTCGCTGGCGGATGTCGTTCCGGAGCGCGGGCCGTTCAAGAACATCGGTTTAGCGGATTTGAGCGACCCGAGAGAGCACAGAGCGTTCGAGGATGCCCTGGCCAGAGTACGATCCCGCTTCGGTGAAGAGCATCCGCTGGTCATCGGCGGCGAGGAAATCTGGCTGGAAGACACGTTCACATCGGTGAATCCGGCACACCCCGATGAGGTGGTCGGTGTCTTCGCCAGAGCTGATGCGCGGCTGGCGCAATTTGCGGTTGATACGGCGTACAAAGCTTTCGATGCCTGGAAACGCACGCCGGCGGAGCGGCGAGCCCAATACCTCTTCGACGCCGCCGACCTCATCCGCGAGCGAAAGCACGAGTTCAGTGCCTGGATGGTGTACGAAGTCGGCAAGAGCTGGATCGAGGCCGATGCCGACACCGCCGAGGCTATCGATTTCCTGGAGTACTATGGCCGGCAGATGATCCGGCTGGATCGAGGGGTCTACGTGCAAAATACGCCTGGCGAGCGAGATGAGCAGCGGTACATCCCCCTGGGCGTCGGGGCCGTCATCCCGCCGTGGAACTTCCCGATGGCGATCATGGCGGGGATGAGCAGCGCCTCCATCGTGGCCGGCAACACCATCGTGCTGAAGCCGGCTACCACCGCCCCTAAAATCGCATGGGAGTTCTTCCAGGTCATGCGTGAGGTCGGTCTTCCGGATGGCGTGTTCAATTACCTGTCGGGACCCGGCGGTCGGATTGGCGATGTGCTGGTGGATCACCCCAAGACGCGGTTCATTGCGTTCACCGGCTCCAAGGAGGTGGGCATGCGCATCAATGAGCGCGCCGCCAGGGTACAGCCGGGCCAGATTTGGCTGAAGCGAGCCATCCTCGAAATGGGTGGCAAGGATGCTGTGGTGGTTGACGAGACGGCCGATCTGGATGCTGCGGCAGCCGGCATTGTCGCGTCAGCCTTTGGGTACCAGGGCCAGAAGTGCTCAGCCGGCTCCCGGGCCATCATCGTCGAGGATGTGTACGATGAGCTGGTGGAGAAGGTCGTGCAGAGGACGCGGGAAGTGGTCACTGTGGGTGATACCGACGACCCGACCAACTACATGGGGCCGGTCATCGATGGGTCGGCGTTCAGGAAGATTATGAGCTACGTCGCCATCGGCAAGACGGAAGGCCGGCTCCTCTACGGTGGCAGGGCTATCGCGCGCGATGGCTGGTTCATCGAGCCCACCATCTTCGCCGATGTGCCGCCTGATGCCGCGATTGCGCAGGAGGAAATCTTCGGCCCGGTCGTGTCCATCATCAAGGCCAAAGATTTCGAGGATGCACTACGCATCGCCAACAACACTGAGTACGGTCTGACGGGCGCGCTTTACAGCCGCGATCCGAACCGCATCGAACGTGCCAAGGACGACTTCCACGTGGGCAACCTGTACTTCAACCGCAAGTGCACGGGAGCTCTGGTGGGGGTTCATCCCTTCGGCGGGTTCAACATGAGCGGTACGGACTCCAAGGCCGGCGGGCCGGACTACCTGCTGCTATTCACCCAGGCCAAGGCCATCGGTGAGAAGCTGCTGTAGCTGGACGGTTGTTGATCCCAACGGATACAAACAGATGCGCCTCGATAGTTCCTGTTGGGGTAGGGGCGAGGCAAAGTGTGCAGACCCTAAGGGTTTCACAAAACCCTTAGGGTCTCCTTCCGTTTGGACTAGCCTGCACTCAGCCCGAAGGCGGCCAGGGCATCCGGGTCCTTCCAGAGATACCAGATGATCACCGCGCCGAACACGGTGCCAATGGGGAAGAAGAACAGTTGCAGGATAGCCAGCACGATCGCCGCCATCCTCGCCCACGATTTCAGATTCCACAATCCCCATGCTGTCGCGGCGCAAGCGGCAGCAATTGCCAACATGAAGAACGGCCAGATCACAAGCCCTATGAAGAGGCCGAACATGCCGTTGCCGTCGCTGAAAATCCAGAAGAACGCAGGACAGATCAGTAAGACGGCCACGGCTGTCGCGAACCAGTAATAGACAGAAATCAGCATTACCCCATCAGGTCGTTTCATGGTTATCCTCCTCTGCTCAGTGATTCCAGGCGAACAGCGGTCCCGCTGCAAGTCACCATGAGCATGCCACCCCCCTTGCCAATTTGCAGGTACTCATAATCGATGTCAACGCCCACGACTGCATCGGCGCCACGCTCATGCGCGATGCTCTCCATCTCCCGCAACGCGATTTCCCTGGCCGACCGCAGTTCATTCTCGTACGCGGCCGCCCGGCCGCCGATGATGTCGGTGATGCCGGCGAAGAAATCGCGGAAGATGTTGGCCCCCAGGATGGCTTCGCCTGTAATGATCCCTTTGTATTCCGCAATGTTTCGACCCTGGACGTAGGGTGTGGTGGTTGAGATCACGCTTTCGGTCTCCTTTCAAACATGCTGTACCAGATGTCTGGAAAGCAGCTCCATCTGTTCCCACTTGATCTGTACGCAGGACAACTCGAACGGTTGCGGGCAAAAAGCAAGCAAGAGGGCTCTGGCGTGAAGGGGCGGGTAGTGGAGACTGGAGATTAGAGATCAGGGACTGGAGTCTCGCCAGTGTGAGCCAATCTCTGACCTCTAATCTCTGGTCTCGCAACGTCTCGGTATGCGGGCGTACCGCGTTCGATGAGTGCGCCGTCGAGCCGGGACACCCCGCTGTGTTAGCGAATAAACAGCGGCGCCAGCACCAACGTGATCGTCGAGAGCAGCTTGATGAGCACGTGGAGGGATGGGCCGGCCGTGTCCTTCCACGGATCGCCCACGGTATCCCCCACGACAGCCGCGGCGTGCAACTCAGCATAGGCATCGTCGCCAGGATTGGCGGAGACCAGGTCCTTCATACCACCGGCCTCGATGAACTTCTTGGCGTTGTCCCAGGCGGCCCCGCCGTTGTTCATCACCGTCGCCAGCAGGATGCCGACGGCCGTGCCGATCATGAGCAGGGCTGCTTCGGCTTCGGCCTGGAGTATGACACCGACGAGAATTGGCGCGACAACTGCGAGACTCCCAGGTAGAACCATTGCCTTCAGGGCGCCGCGAGTGGTGATGTCCACGCAGCGCGCGTACTCCGGCCGGGCCTCGCCGGTCATGATGCCGGGAATCTCGCGGAACTGGCGGCGCACTTCTTCGATGATCTCGCCGGCCACCTTGCTGACAGCCTGGATGGCCAGGCTGCTGAACAGGAAGATCAGCATGCCACCAACCATAGCCCCCACAAACACTTCCACTTTGCCCAGATCCACAACGTGAGAGGCCCGCGCGATCTCCTCAAGCTGTGCTCCCACAACGCCGGCTGCGCGTGCCTTGGCAACTCTTACCAGCGCCACTTTATCCAGGTACGCCGAGAAAAGCAGGAAAGCTGCCAGGGCGGCTGAGCCGATGGCGTAGCCCTTCGTCAGCGCCTTGGTGGTGTTGCCGGCCGCGTCTAGCGCATCGGTGCCGGCCCGGACTTCGGCTGGTGCATCGCTCATCTCAACGATGCCGCCGGCATTATCAACGATGGGGCCAAACGTGTCCATGGCCAGGATATAGGCGGCGGTCATCAACATGCCCATGGTTGCCACCGCTGTGCCATAAACGCCCCCCTCACGCGCCGTCAGACCCGGTATGATCTCGACCAGATGGGTGCCGGTCCAAAATGCAGCGATCAGAGCTACTCCAATCACGATCACCGGTGCAGCCGTGTTCTCGAAAGCGATAGCAATGCCTGAGATGATGTTCGTCGCTGTACCCGTCAGCGATGCGTCTGCGATGGTCTTGACCGGTCGCCAGCGGGCTTCGGTGTAGTACATGGTGATGTACACGAAGGCCAGGCTGGTCAGCAAGCCTATCAGGCCGGCAATGAAGAACCACCACCACCCCTGACCCAGCAGGAAGTACGTGCTGATGAACATCCCGACGGCTGATAACAGCATCGATGCGTAGTAGCCTCGATTCAGGGCATCCATCGGTTGCTCGCCTTCGCGATAATTAACCGTCATGATGCCAACAATGCAGGCAAGCAGGCCAAAGGAGCGTACGACCAGCGGGAAGAAAATCCAGGCCGCATCTTGCGTCCGAAGATAGAGGGCTACTCCCAGGATCATGGCCCCGATGTTCTCAGCCACGGTGGACTCGAAGAGATCGGCGCCACGGCCGGCACAGTCGCCCACGTTGTCACCCACCAGGTCGGCCACGACGGCGGCGTTGCGCGGATCGTCCTCGGGGATGCCGGCCTCCACCTTGCCGACCAGGTCAGCTCCGACATCGGCTGCTTTGGTGTAGATACCACCACCGAGCTGAGCGAACAGGGCCACGAAGCTGGCGCCAAACCCCATCCCGACAATGAGAAAAGGGGCATTCTGCGGGTGACTGAGACCACCATATAACAGGAACATGAGGAATACGCCCAACAGGCTCAGGGACACAACCAGGAACCCGGACACAGCGCCTCCGCGCAGCGCGACGATCAGGGCCGGCCCGACACCATCCCGGGCAGCACTGGCTGAACGCTGATTGGATTGGACAGCAACGTACATTCCGATGATACCCGATATCGCCGAAGCGGCAGCACCCACCAGAAAGGCAATGCCCGTTCTGATGCCCAGCGCCATCCCCGTGATGTTGGTCTCGGAGTATCGTTCAAAGAGACCGATCAAGATTGCAATGATTACCGCTGTGATAATGGCTAGCAGGCCAATAGTTTGGTACTGGCGCCGAAGAAAAGCCACGGCACCTTCGTAGATCGTTTCGCCGACGCGAGTCATTTCGGGGGTACCCGTGTCCCGTCCCAGGACATCCCGAGCCAGATAGACCACAAACAGAATAGAGAGGATCCCCGAGACGGGGACAATCCAGATCCAAGCCATATTCGTCTCCTCCTTGAATGATTGATGATAATGGTGTGCATCGACTATGGTCACGTTGTCGGATCGTCAACGCGGATGCCAACCTCGGGTCGCAAGGGATGAAGTTGCAGAAAGCTCCTATGTTTCAGGTCACCATTGATGTTAAGAGGTTGCCGTCCTTTGGGGAAGGGGCAGCGGCCCGTATTTTAGCACAAAAAAGCCGATATGCAAAAGGAGCTGGATGTGCATAGAGTCAACTGGCAAGGGGGTGATCGTACGCGGGTTCTTCTTGCACTACCGCCGGCCGGCGGCGTTGTTCCGTGGCGGCCAGGTAGATGCCGGTCAGGATGAAGGCACCGCCAACCACCTGCAGCGGCGTGAAACCTTCGCCCAGGAGAAAGAAGGCCAGGATCGCGGTCATGACCGGTTGACTGAGCAGCCCCACGGATACAAATGAGGCCGGCAAGTGCCCCGTGGCCCGGGCAATAGCCGACACACCGATGACCTGCGAGATGAGTCCCAGTGCGATCATCGCTGCATAGGTTGGGGCGGAATAGCCAGTGAACGACCATCCCGCGATCAGGGTGAGGGCGATGAGCGCCACCACAGCACCCAGGTTAGCCAACCAGATGTAGAACAGGGTGTCCAGGTGATCTCGGGCATGCTTCGTGACCAGGATATAGGCTGAGTAGAAGATGGCAGCCCCCAACGCCAGCAAGTCGCCTTGGTGCAGGGACGCTCCCTGGAAGAAGTCGTTTCCCATGACCAGCACGGCACCACCCATCGCTCCGACCAATCCGAGCAGGAAGCGCCGGCCAATCGTCTCGCCCAGCCAGAAGTAAGCTGCCAGACCAACCCAGATGGGCGTGGTGTTGGCGATGAATGTCGCATTGGCAGCGGAAGTGAGTTTGAGGCCGGTGTTCCACAGGACCAAATCGCCGGCGAACAGGGCTCCGCCAAGCATGGAAACGAGCATCAACCGTGGTCGCACCTGCTGCAGAATACCGTAATAACGGTGCCAGAACAGCGGCATGAGCACAACCACAGCCACACCAGTCCGGTAGAGGGCGATCACACCACCAGGTGCGTCGGCCCACTTGACGAAGATGGCAGCGAAGGCGATGCAAAGGGCACCCAGGCCCAGGGTTGCGTAGGCTCTCATGAGTCCGGCAATTATACTCAGCAGGGGCTAGAAACACAATCTTGATTGCGTGAATTGGTAACTACTCAGCTACCCTCCCGCAGGTTGCAACGAGCAGCGGCTTTGCCCCTCAAACAGGAACTGAGAGCAGCGATGCTCGGTCAGAGGAGGTCTAAACCTGCGGGAGGGTGAGTCGTCGCGTGATTTGCAAAGATTTCGGTTTCTCATTACAATCGACTCGGTGAAGGAATACCCTGTGTTCAAGAACCCCAGGAGCGTATCTGAAGATGGATGACAACATCAAACGTGTAATGATTGTAATGGCCCATCCTGACGATCCCGAGTTTGGGGCCGGCGGTTCGGTTGCCAGATGGGTGCGGGAGGGGAAGGAAGTTATCTACATATTGGTGACCAGCGGAGATAAAGGTTCCCAGGACCCCGAAATGACACCGGAACGGCTTGCCAGGCTGCGCGAGGAGGAGCAGAGAGCGGCCGCCAGGCGACTGGGTGTCAGCCAGGTGGTCTTCTTGCACTACACCGATGGCGAGGTCATGCCGGACCTGCAACTGCGCCGCGACATCACGCGCGAGATTCGCCGCTGGCGACCGGACGCCGTGATTTGTCAGAACCCGACGACCTTCTACGTCAACGGCTATGTGAATCATCCGGACCATCGGGCGGTGGGGGAGGCAGCATTGGCCGCGGTCTTCCCCATCGCGCGCGATCATCTAAACTTCCCGGAGCACAAAGCCGAGGGGCTGGCACCCCACAAGGTCCGGCAGGTTTATCTCAACATCAGCCCGGATGCTGACACTTTCATCGACATTACCGACACCATGGAGGTGAAAATCGAGGCGATCTGGGAGCACAAATCCCAGTTCGACGATCCCGAGGGGCTCGCGGAGCGGTTGAGGGAGCGCGCGGCCGCCACAGCCAGGCGCGCTCGAGAGTGGGGGGTAGACGTTGGTCAGTATGCTGAGGCTTTCAAGCTGATTGATCTCTCGTCCAGAAGCTAATGCTCTGTGAATTCATTCGCCGGGCGTTGGCTTGACCGCACTTACAATCTCAGACGGGTAGCCCCATTGGCTGACATACCAGCGCTGAACGAAGGTGAAGCCGGCCTCCCGGACGAAGTCGCGCAATCGCACTGGTCGGCACCCGCCGAGCCAGGCCGGCTGAACCCGATAGAGCCCCTTCCAAATCGACATGATACCTTCACTGATCGGCCCTTCGCCCTCTGTGAGGCCGACCAGGGCCAGCCGGCCACCCGGCCGCAACACGCGCCGAAACTCGGACAACACGGCAGGGATTTCTCCGGCCGGGATGAGGTCCAGCATGTAGCTGCTGAACAGCCGGTCGAAGCTGTTGGCTGCATACGGGAGTTGCAGGGCATTGCCCAGAGCCAGGGCTGGCTGCGGCTCCCCCCTTGTCAGAGCGCGCTGCCGGCTCACGTGTACCATCACCGGTGACAGGTCGAGGCCGGCGACGAAGCCCTCCGGGCCAACGCGGGCCAGCATCTCCAGGTACTCCAGCCCGTTTCCCACGCCAATGTTAGCCGCTGATTGACCCGGTGTCAGGTGAAGCACTTCCAGCCCCCGGCGCTTGGCGCGTGATTCGATCAGGTCTGCCACATCATGCCGCGCCCCCAGGCGATCGTAAAAGCGCCGGGCCTCGCGGGGGGTGATCGTGTATTCAATGAGTCCCGTCATTCGCGTACTCCT
>CAZHMV010000106.1:10554-20179 GCA_964532665.1 uncultured Anaerolineales bacterium | reverse complement strand
CAAGGTAAATCCCATCTTTTGAAGCAATCGTGTCACTAAAAGTTAAACACCTGGCCGCTCCCAGTCGTTGTTAGGATGGAAGACCTAAGCGCAGGCGGTGAAGGGACACCGCAATTCCGGAAGAACGGAGGGGAACGTCGTGTTTCACCATAACACGGCTCATCCAGTGACAGCATGACTTTGGCTGATCTCTACGACGAGTTCGAGGGCCGGTTGCGCCGCTACGCCGTGAGCCTGGTGCAGGACCCGGATCGAGCCGATGATCTGGTTCAGGAGACTTTCATTCGCGCGATGGCTCATCTTCTGCTTCTGGAACAGTTGAACCGCCATCAGCGTCGGGCCTGGCTATATCGGGTCCTGAAGAACGTGTTCATCGATGAGCAACGGGCTCGCCGGCGCGAACAGGACCTGGTTGAACAACTCTCGCAGGAAGCCCGGCTTGCCATTGTCTCCTCCCCGGAAATGACATCACCCGAACTGCTCAGGTTGGTCCCCGAGCGGTACCGCGAAGTGCTCTACCAGCGCTACGTGCTGGGGATGACCAGCACAGAGATTGGCCAGGAGCTGGGGGTCCCTGCCGCCACCGTTCGGTCACGCTTGTATCTGGCCCGAAAATGGCTGCGGGCTCATCAGTCGGAGTTTCTATAAGGAGGCAAATTGTGGAAGCGAGAAACACGGAACCGAGAAAAATCATTGGCAACGTGGGCACTCTGGATCTGCGGAGGGCAACTGAGGCATCCATCGCTGAAATCAGCCGGATCGGGAACGTTGGGGTGGTGCTCTACTCCCCGGAAACTGCGGCTTTGGTAGCGCGCCTCAGCATGGGGAACGTAGGCAGCCTCATCGAGGCCTCGGCCGACGCCAGAGCCCTCACCGGACAAATCGTGTTCAACCGTGAATACTTCAAGACCCAGGCAGCCCCGTTGGATCTGATCGTGTCGGGTCAACTGGTGGTCCACCCGGATGTGCCGGCCGAGGATATTGAGAGCGGGCTGGGTGCCCTCAGCATACTCGGTCAACTCATCTGCCCGGAGCATCTGGTGGGCACATTGCAGTCCAAAATCCAACACCTGAGCGGACAGACGGTCACGTATTCCCCGTCCAGCCGGCTGGCCATGGGCCGGCTGACACTGGATGAGACCTACCTGCGCTCGCTGGACGATGCGTCAGAGCTGGTTGTGATCGGCAGCCTGCACCTGCCGCAGGTGATACCCAACGAACTCCTGGAGCAGAAGATCCGGAGACTCCAGGTCGTCGGCGGAATCCGGTGCCACGAAGAGAACGCCCAGCCCCTCCTGGCCCGATTGGCTGAACGGCCAACGCGGATGACAATCATCCCGGCCGGCTTTGAACTGGTGGACCGGCCCCTGGTGCTGGACAACGCGCTGTTGGAGTCCCTGCCGGCCAGCCGCCTGTACTGCACAGACTGGGTCCAGGTGGACCCGGAGGTGGAGCCGGCTTTGCTGGAGGATCGCCTGGATGCGCTCATCAGCGAGGAGATTGTGCTCTGCCCGGCCGCCCTCAGGAGCGCATTCGCTCGCAAGTGCGACTTGCTCAAGAGCCGGGTTGTGTTCTACGAGGGGGAGCTGTGGCTGGTAGCCGGCGAGCTAGACCTGGCAGCATCTCGCTTCGACTACCTGGAGGGCCAGGCAACCCTGGTGGTGCTAGGCGAACTGACCATTGATCCCGAGATCGATCCCAAAGTGCTGGCCGAGTGCCTGGCCAGAGTCCACAACCTGGGCGAGATACGTTGCACGTCCGAGCAAAAGGGTGCTATTCAGGCGCGATTGGGGATAAGTGAGGGAGAACTGCAGGATTCCACACTCACGGAAACGCCCGGCGAAGGTATCGGGAACGCCGGCTACCTGGTGTTGTAGCGCAAAGAAGCTGCCGAGTCGAAGTAGAGGTCCTGGTCTTCAGGACGCCGTCGGGCGGCCGCAATGGCCCGCTCTGCACGACCGACAACTCGTTCTAGATCAGCCAGCTCCTGGCGGATGCGTCCGGCCGCAACCAGGTAACGCTCGTTCACAACTCGACTCCTTCTTGCTCGATGACGGCCTGGATGGAGGGGCGACAGGTCCCCATGTCCACCAGGTTGACCTCGATGTCTCCTCCCAGGTCCATCACCGCCCCGATGGCACGGAAGGTGTCCGCAGGCGCGATGCCCCAGGCGGCGATGTCCACATCGGACCAGGGTGTGAAGCAGCCTTCGTGCACCAGCGATCCGAAGACCACCACCCGCGTGGCGCCAAACTGCTCCTTGAGCAGCCTGGCGGCCTGCCTGGCCAGTTCCCAGGCCCGCTCCCGTCGCTGCGCCAGTGCCTGCTGTTCGCGCTCCCAACGGCGCCGGGCCGTGGCGCGATATACGGCCATTTCCTCCGGGGTGACTTTCAAAGCGGTGGACATCTTGTTTCTTTATGGAGCGGCTGCCGCTGGAGCGCATCTGTCCACTGGATGAGGAACCAGGACGGCAGGAGGAAAAAGTGGATCACCGGGGAACGTCTATCAAGAAGAATTCGAGCTTCCCTGGCAGGAAAAGAAAGCCAGGATTATAATTTAGCCGGCGTTTCGCACGAATTGGAAGGAGTGCACACGTGACCAAGCAACTGCTGACCATCTTTGTCTCCGGTCTGACCTTGCTGATAACGGTGATCGTCCTGTTGCCGGAAGCGACTGTCGCTCAACCACCTACCCCCAACGTCAAAGACCTCCGAGAAGACTGGTGGATAGGCAACCTTCCCCCGATTGTTGGGTCTGTGCCGGCCGGCGACAAGACCGCTTCCGTGACTGCTCTTACCGGTCTGGCTGACTGGAGTCGCATCGCCTTTCAGTCCTATCGCGATGGGAACTGGGAGATCTACCTGGCTCGCGGCGACGGCAGTCAGCCGGTGCGCCTGACCAACCACTCAGCGGCCGATGTGCGTCCCCGCCTCAACCGGGGAGCCGCCCGTCTGGTATTCACTTCGGATCGCGATGGGAACTTCGAGGTCTACACCATGAACGCCGACGGATCCGGCCTGGCACGGTTGACCTTCAACGATGCCAGCGAGGCCGGCCCTGTCTGGTCTCCCGATGGCGGCCGAATCGTCTTCGCCTCGGACCGGGATGGCAATGCAGAGATTTACATGATGAACGCCGACGGCTCGGACCAGACCCGTCTCACCCATGACGGTGCCGTCGATCTCATGCCCACCTGGTCGCCGGACGGGAACCAAATTGCCTGGGTACGGCGCGACGGCATTGAAGGGGCTCTGTGGGTGATGAACGCCGATGGTAGTAACTCGCATGCCCTCACCGGTACGCTACGCTTTCCACAGAACCCGGCTTGGTCCCCCGATGGCACCCGCATTGCCTTCGATTACGATGCCGATGGCGATGTATGGAACGAGCTGGTACTCATCAATGCAGATGGGACCGGATTGCATACCGTGTACGATCCTGGGGCGAACCTGGTCGATGCGTGGATGGGAAGCTGGTCGCCTGACGGGGGGTGGCTATCCTTCAGCCGGGTGGAGTATGTGGTCCAGAACGACGAGCTTTACTTACGCAACATCTATGTCGAGAAGGTGCCCCCGGGCGTCGCGTATTCGGACCGGGTCACCGACTTGGGGGTTGATGGATTGCCTGATTGGCAGACGACGGACATCAGCCCACCTCGTTCCCGTCTCCACACGCTGCCTCGATACCTCCGATCCCACGATGGCGTCATCAAGCTCACCCTGGAAATTGAAGATGCAGGTGGTTCCGAGATCGAGAGCTACGATATCCAGATGCGAGATGGGTTATCAGGGCAGTGGATGGACATGCAGCATGCTTCTGCATCGGGCCCTTCCTGGCTTCAGGACGTGTTCTATGAGGGGGCATTGGGACATACCTACTCGTTCCGAGTCCGCGCCCGAGACCACGCCTTCAATCAGGAGGACTGGCCAGCCAGTTCGGATGCATCCACCACCCTCTACGCCTGGCGCATCAGCGGTGAGATTCGGGATACCCGAGATGTGCCCCTACCAAAAGTAACCCTGGACGTCCACCCACGGCCTTTCAGTGGAAACAGCACTGATGTTCAAGGGCGCTATGCCCTCTACTCTGCTGCCACCGAGGATCACCAAGTCAGGGCGGTGCATCCCAACTATGCCTCCCCGCCAGCAACTGCGTTCTCCGTCGCGGATGACGTGCAAGGGTTCAACCTATACCTGCGGCCGGCGGACGACGTGATCGCCAATGGGGACTTCGAGAATGGCAACCTGTCCGGTTGGGAAGCCACGGGTGCGTTCACACCCACTCTCACATCGATCCATCATACGGGGCAGGCTGGCCTGGTACTCGGCCAGCCATTGGCGATGAATCCGCCGCTGGAACTTCCAGAAGAGACGCAGGGTACGGGCCGCCCCGGGTGTCTGGTCATAGATTCACGCGGCACACTCCATACGGTCTATCCGGTCATTGTACCCTCCGGCACCGCGCTCGCCTATGTCAGCAAGCCCCTCGACGGCCCTCTCTCGGACGCCGTGTACCTCACCGATGCCGGCGGAGGAGACTCCGGACTGGCTGTGGATTCTGCCGATACGCTCTACACAGTCCGGTCGATATACCTGGATGATGAGCAACGCTTCACATTGACGTATCGCTACAAACCCGTCGATGGCGAGTGGTCGCCGGCAGCCCGCATTCCAGACGTGCGCGCCAACCTGAACAGCACTCCACACCTGGCCACCGATTCCCATGATGGGCTGCACCTGGTGTGGGATTGCCAGGAATGCGGAAGTCAGGTCTACTATATCACTCGAACCGCCGACGGAGAGTGGATGACACCCATGACCTTGCCGGCTGAGCCCGTCTTCTACTTTTTCAGGCCAATGGATGTGGTCATGACCGGGGATGACGTGCTCCATGTCGTGTGGTATGAAACCGGCGAATCCGATCCGTCCAACGGCCGGTTAGTTTACCTCCGCAAACCTCCGGGGGGAAGCTGGTCACCTCGCATGACCCTGGCAACCTCCTCTGCCGAAGATCAGGTCATCGGATCACCTGGATCGCCAACTCTTGTCGCCGATTCAAGTGGCCGACTCTATCTTTTCTGGATGAGCAGTCAGAACGGACAAACCATCTCTTTCCGTCAGTCCGCCGACGGGGGACAAACATGGTCAGAACCGGTGCGCCTCCCGATCTGGAACGCCAACCTCGGGACTGTCCCTGTGATACAGGTTGATGCCGGCGGCCGGATACACGCACTGTGGACACGCCAGAATCCAGACTACACCCGGAGCATCGTCTACACCAGTTCGGTGGATCACGGAGCAACGTGGTCAAAGCCGCTTACTGTGGGACTGCTACGAGTGGGGCTCGGGTACGATTTGGCAACAGGGGTCATCGACTCTGCTCACAATCGCCTCTACGTCAGCGGTGAGGGCTTCATCGCAGAACTGCCACAGCTCAATGAGGTCACGGGCGATCATCTGATGAAACAGAGAGTGAGCATCCCTGAAACGATGCACGCACCGACCCTATCCTTCGTCTATCGGTTGAACAAGGATATGGACTCAGAGGAAGATCAACTTAAGGTCTCAATTGACGGAGAACCGGTTTGGGTAGCTACAGATCACAGCGAGGAATGGACCCATGCCTGGGTGGACGTGGGCACCTGGCGCGGCGACGCCATCGAGCTGACACTGAGCCTGCACAGTGAGGCCGGCGGTGCCCGCACCTGGGCTTACCTGGACGAGGTTACCCTCGGTCCCTGGCTCACACCGGCAATCGAAAGTGTATTCCCACCCCACATAGAAGCACAGGCGCGCATCCCTATTAGCCTGACCATCACCGGTGATAACTTCATCGAGACGCCCACGGTGCGGTTGAACGAAACGATGCTGCAGGATGTACAGTGGGTGAATGAGCGTACGCTTCAGGTAACGTTGCCGGCTGACCTGGCACCCGGCATCTACGACGTGTGGGTGACCAACCCGGCCGGCCAGGAAAGTGCGCTGCCTCGTGGATTGCGGGTCGGCAAGCAGGTGTATCTGCCGGCTGTGTTCAGACAATACGCACCTTGAAATACAAGGAGTGAAGCAATGCAAGCACGATGGCTCACTCTAATCGTATCCATCGGACTCATCTTTTTGGTCAGCCTCGGTCTGCAACTGGTCTTGATCAGCGCTGCCCCCACGCCGGCAGACGGGCCGGCACAGATGGCCCCCTCGTCTCCAACCTCGTCCACGACACCAACGGCTACAGCCACAGCCACGCCAACAGCACGGGTACTCCTTCCGCTGGTCGGACGCAACTTCGCCCAACAACCCGACCTGGCGGTGGACGCCGTTTTCAACTCCAGGTGTCCCGAAGCTCCCGATCCGCTACTCTGTCAGTGCATTCGGGAGGAAGAGCCCGGCCAGGTCGTGGCCTGCATCCAGAACTGGGGATCGGCATCCACGGGGCCATTTACCGTCCGCATCAACACCCCGCTGCATGCCGGCATGCTGCGCGTGGCGAACCTGCGGCAGGGGCGTCGTCTCTGCATCCAGGATGGCCCCATGGCTTCCTCCGCCGAAGTCATCGTAGATGCAGAGAACCAGGTCATCGAAAGCCGGGAGGACAACAATGTCTGGCGGGGCGCCGTGCCTACAGCGGTGCCGGCACCGGACTGCACACCGCCTCCCACTGCGACGCCCACACCAACCGCCACGTCGATACCCCGGGTTGAGGATAGCTCGCAGAATCCGCCACCCTGGTTCGTCGATCCGTACATGGCGAACGTCGTCGTCATCACGCTGGACTATCAGACGCTGGAGCTGAAGCAGGCCTACTACACGCGCCAGCCGCCATGTGATGACAGGCACCCGCCGGCTGACGACGAGGAGCTACGCTGGCGCGCGTCGGGCGTGTTCGCCGGCACCGTGTGGTGGGTGGCCGATTTCTACGACAAGGGAACCGAACCTGAACCTGGTGCGGGACCTAGCCTCCGCCCCCTACAGTGTGCTGGTGTATCTCTACCCACGCACAGTAGGCACCTTCGAGCCCGACAGCGCCGATTGGGTGGTACTTGTGCAGCGCGGTCCGACCCGGTAGGCCTGGTGAAAGGATAGCCAAATGCGAGCACAACGGTGGACTGCAGGCTGTCAACATCTCAAATCCGCTAGACCCCAGCCCGATCGGCATGTACAAAGTCGGGTGGGGCGTTCGAGGTGTGGAGGTGCGCGGCGACTACGCCTACGTCGTTGCCAGATATGATGGTCTACGAGTAGTAGATATTTCAGATCGAGCCAAAATCTGCTCCAGACTCGTCGGATCTTTGATCTCGGTGTCGTGTCCCAGCCAGAGGACATTGGATAGCACCGCGACGGTCTTGGGGTCGGCGGCGAAGAACAGGAAGAAAAAGGCCCTGGTGCTGCGTATGTACCGGCACGATGGGAGGTCTCAAACTATGGCGTCGGTGTTGGCTGGGGTGGGGCTTTCGGCAAACGTTGTCCCACGATAGGCTCCAGATGGATGAACAGATTCGCTTCTTCCCAGGCGAGAGAGCCACCTATCTGCCGGCCAGTCTCCGGATCGACCTCCACATACGACCGCCCGTAAGCCACTTGAATTCGCAGGCGATCGGGCTCCTTGGCGGTCACGCAGAGGGACTCGTGGAGCTGGATACGTTGTCCGGCAATCTCTACTTCCTTGCCTCTGGTCACCTCACACAAGGGCAATCGCTCCTCGGGCGGGGGCGCCGGCCACCCTTCGGGTGGCGCCATCGCCTGGCCACGCTCGAAACGCACTGTCGTGCCCTCCTCGCCCGCCTGGTACCGCAAGCGGACCTGCTCGAATCCTTTGCGGAAGACGTTGGGTGCCTCTTCGCGCCAGCCCAGGTAGCCTAGATACGTCCGGAACCAGGCCGCAGCCTCCCCCGGCGTGGCTCTCTGGACCCACTGACAATCCAGGCTTTCACAGCTCCTACCTGCGAGAACTCCATCGGGATGTCTGGGAATGCCATCCTCGACGGAGACGAATTGAGAACTGAAGTGGTCGGATTCGAAGTGGATCTCCACAATGGGGTCGTTGAAGAAGCGCTCTCGAACCCAGACCTGCCGCGCGGCGTCCTCTGCCGTCGCGAGCTGCCAGCCTCTGGCTCGCATCGACTCTTGGTACCAGGCTGCCACTTCCGCCTGGGACACGCCGGCAAACCGATAAGGCGTGCCAGGCACATTGTACGCTGTGGCGGCCGGATGGCGGGGGAGCCCACCTCGAGGCCAATTGCTCCACGGCAGGTGCAGGAGTGGTAGCACAGGGATGATCGTCACCTGATGCACCTCACCATTCCAGCGGAACAACCCAGCCGGGCCGACGCCCAGCCGGCGCACCGCTCCTCGAGCCGGCTTTCCTTTGAGATGACCCACCCACTCGGCCGGCCACGCTTCCGTCGCCACGGCATCTTCCGGGACCGGTCCTGTCTCGACAACGACCTCATCAGGCTGCATCATCGGTGCCTGCTCGGGTAACGCTTTGATCACTGTTTTGTAAAGAGTGCGCAGCTTCTCCATCGTTTCGGGCTCTTGCTCGCGAGGCATCGCCTTTTCGAGATTCAGAGCATATACTCGAACAGTCTTGCGACCGCGAACCGTCTCAACTGAAAACAAAGTAGACGGAGCATCCGATACCAGGAACGCCGTGTAATGGTCTGCTAGATCATATAGCACCGTGGCAGCATCCACCAGGTAATCCACCGTGGCTGGTTCCAGTCGCGCCTCCCGAATGACGCCGTCGGGGGCCACAAAGACAACTCGCCCATCGCCCCACAGCGTCACCTCGGGAACCCGCTTCGCAGCCTCGAAGTAGACCACCATACCACCCCCTTGAACGATCTGTAAGACAGCCTGGTCTCCCAGCCCCACGCTTTCGGAGTGCACGGTCGGTGCAGGAAATGGCGCGGGGCGGGTATCGGTATCCTGCGCGCAGCCAACCAGCAACAGAACCAGTAGAATTAGCCACGCCATGCGTTTCGGCATATTAGCTCCTATCTGTGGAATTGAGCAATAGCGGCAAACGGACTTTCCAGTTCCATTCGGGCAGCAAGAACGAGACGTCGAATACGTAGACCGAGCCCGAATCTGCGCCCTGGTCGTCGTCCATAGGAGCACCAGAGATGGCGTGGACCCCGCTGATGCCTACGCTGCTTCCGAAATGGTCACCCGCATCTACACCACTGGCGGTGAGTTTGACTTGCTGGGTCCAGGTGTCCCCATCACGCACGAAGATATAGGCCGAACCTCTGTCATCCCATCTATAAGCCTCATGACCCTCCGAAGCCCCGACAAGGGCGTAGTTCCCGCTGATGGCTACACTGCCTCCGAATCGATCACCTTCTAGCCCATCGCTGGCAGTGAGTCTGGCCTGCCGGGTCCAGGTTTCCCCATGGCGCACGAAGATATAGGCCGAGCCTGAATCCGCGCCTTTGTCATCGTCGTCTGGAGCCCCGACGATGGCGTAGTCCCCACTGATCGCTACGCTCCGTCCAAACCGATCCCCTGCGGTGAGTTTGACCTGCCGGGTCCAGGTGTCCCCGTGGCGCACAAAGACATAGGCGGAGCCTGAAGCCCCGACGATGGCGTAGTCCCCACTGATCGCTACGCTCCGTCCAAACCGATCC
>CAZHMV010000106.1:0-10454 GCA_964532665.1 uncultured Anaerolineales bacterium | reverse complement strand
CCCCGACGATGGCGTAGTCCCCACTGATCGCTACGCTCCGTCCAAACCGATCCCCCGTCGCTCTGTCACTGGCGGTGAGTTTGGCCTGCCGGGTCCAGGTGTCCCCGTGGCGCACGAAGATATAGGCTGAGCCTTTGTCATCATCTCCAGGAGCTCCAACGATGGCGTAGTCCCCACTGATCGCTACACTGTGTCCGAAAGACTCACACCCCGACCCCTCGCTGGCAGTAAGTTTGGCCTGCTGGGCCCAGGTGTCCCCATGGCGCACGAAGACGTAGGTTGAGCCTGAATAGAGGCCATCGTTCTCGTCGTAATGAGCTCCAACGATGGCGTAGTCCCCACTGATGGCTACGCTGCTCCCGAAATAGTCACCCGCACCTCCATCGCTGGGGGTGAGTTTGACTTGCTGGGCCCAGGTGTCTCCATGGCGCACGAAGATATAGGCCGAACCTGAATTTGCCCCGTTGTCATCGTCATCTGGAGCACCGACGACGGCGTGCTTCCCACTGATGGCCACGCTGCTCCCGAAAGCGTCATATGCTTCTCCATCATTGGCGATGAGTTTGAAAGTACCAGGTATGGGGGTCGGCGTGCCAACCGGGAAGGGTGCCGGCTCTACCCAAAAGGTGCGCGTCTCGCTCCCGTTGTTGCCCAGAGGACAAACGACGCCGGTTGACCAGTACCACGGTCCCAACGCATCATCGGGGAGGTATTGATCGGTCGTATAGCGGAACTGGTATCCCTCCTGAGGGGTTATGTAATTGTCCCCCAAGTATCGCCCCCCAGGGCCACGAATAGAGATGCTGCTAGTACAGGGACCCATGCGCGCAGACCAGGAAAACTGCCACTCATCGGGCGGAACCGGTTGAGGGAGCACAGCACCATCTGGGGGATGAATAAGTTGTGGAGGCCCAGGCATACTGGTTGGAGTCGGGGTCGGTGTCGGTGTCAGCGTGGGCGTCAGCGAGGGACCAGGCGTGGGCGTCAGCGTCGGTGTTGGCGTTAGGGTGTCAGTGGGCGTTGGTGTCAGAGTTGGTGTCAAAGTACGGGTAGGCGTTAGCGTGGGTGTTGGCGTCGCGCACGGCGGGCCTGCATACCGCAAGACCAGCGTCCGATCACCAGAAGATCCCACGGTCCAAACATCCGTGGCAGAGACGGCCGAGACCCCATAGAGGGAGTTATATGCACCAGGGCTCGGGCTGGGGACGACACGCCAACTCGTGCCATCCCAGTGCAGAGTCAGCGTCCGCCAGTTGCTGTCGGTAACGTAATAACCCACGGCCCAGACGTCGCTGGCGGAGACGGCCGTGACACTGGAGAGGAAATTACTTCTGCCAACGTTCGGGCTGGGAACGACACGCCAGCTTGTGCCATCCCAGTGCAGGATCAGCGTCCGACGGCCAAAACCATCATCATAATCGCCCACGGCCCAGACGTCGCTGGCGGAGACGGCCGTGATTCCAGAGAGGAAGTTACTTCCTCCGCCGACGTTCGGGCTGGGGACGACACGCCAGCTTGTGCCATCCCAGCGCAGGATCAGTGCCCGATAGGCGGTGCACTCGTGGTAGCTCCCAACGGCCCAGACGTCGTTGGCAGAAACGGCTGCGACCTCATAGAGGGAGTTATCTGAGCCAGGGCTCGGGCTAGGGATGATGCTCCAGCCTGTGCCGTCCCAGTGCAGAGTCAGCGTCTTAAGCCCGGAAGATCCCACAGCCCAGACATCGTGGGCGGAAACAGCCGCAACTCCATAGAGAGAGCTGAGGTAGTAATCGGTTGTGCCAGGGCTCGGGCTGGAGACGACGCCCCAGTTTGTGCCGTCCCAGTGCAGGGCCAGTGTCCGATAGTAACCGCCATCGTAGTAACTCCCAACGGCCCAGACATCGTGGGCAGAAACAGCCGTGATCCCATAGAGGTAGTTGCCCGCTGTGCCGACGTTCGGGCTGGGGATAATGCTCCAGCCTGTGCCGTCCCAGTGCAGCGTCCGTGTCTGACTGCCGCCGCCCACAGCCCAGACGTTGTCGGCAGATATAACTGCGATACCAGAAAGGCTGCCAACATCCGGGCTGGGGACCACGCTCCAGCCACAAACTGGTGAGGGCGTGGCGTTCGTGGGCGTCAGAGTATTCGTTGGTGTCGTCGTCGTTGTCGTTGTGGGATTGATGACATCCAAAGCGCCATGTCCGAGCCTGGTAGACGACGTTGAAGGCAAGGAACGGGCCGTTCGGTAACGCGGCAGACCGTAGAAATCGCGGAGGATGGCCGGCATATAGAGGAAATATCGCCTGGGCTCCGGCGTCGGCGTGGCCGTAGCCGTCGCGGTCGGCGTTTCTGTGGGTGTACTGGTGGGCGTAGATGTGGGGGTTGAAGTCGGCGTTGATGTCGCTGTCGCCGTCGCTGTCAGAGTGGGCGTTGAACTCGGCGTCGGAGTAGGGATTGGGGTTGCCGTAGGTAGCGGCACCTGACCGCCAAAGATCACGTAGACTTCCCCTTCCCAATCCTGGCGATCTTGACCGTACTCCGGCGCACCGATGATCAGGTCATCCGCGCCGTCGCGATCCAGATCGCCGACGGCTACGGCGATACCCATCTGGTCCTGCAGGTCATCGCCCCACACGCTCAGGTCGGCCGGCATCTCACTGAGATTGATGCGTTCGGGCAGCCCCCAGCTCCCGAAGATGACGTACGTCTCCCCGGCCGTAACCTGCCCCCCGGGTGAGCTGGTAGCCGGCGCGACGCCGATCACGATATCGTCAAGGCCGTTGCGGCTCCAATCGCCCAGGGCCAGCGCGGCGCCAATGTCGTGGCGTCGCGCTAAATCGCCGATTATGGTGAGATCGGCCGGCGTGGCCAGGATGTCGATCTCAGACGGCAGCGACTGACGGCCGTAGACCACGTATACAGCACCACCGGGTTGGACGGCGCTACCACGGGGCGCACCCATTACCAGGTCAGCCATGCGGTCGCCGTTTAGGTCGCCGGCCGCCAACGCCGCGCCCAACCCACTTCCCCACAGATTACCCTGGAAGACCCTGACGTCAGGCTGCTCGCTCTCAAAGGAAATCGAGCCGGGCCAATCCATCCGGCCGTAGAGGACGTAGACCATGTCAGCATAGGGGCCGCCGGCCAGCCCGACGATCAGGTCGCCGATGCGGTCGTTGTTCACGTCGCCGACGGCCGTCGCGCTGCCGATCCAGTCGCCGTTCATCTTGCCGTAGACCTCGAAGTCGGCCACCCCTTCTCGCAAGTCCAGCGTGCCCGACAGGTTCGGTCCGCCGAAAATGGCGTAGATGGCGCCTGAGCCTGCCTCGGGCCAGCGGGCACCGGGCGAGCCGACGATCAGATCGTCCACGCCATCGCCGTTGACGTCGCCGGCAGTCACACTGGTCCGATACTGACCACGCCCTGACCCGACCACCTCGGCAATGACGGTGAGGTCAGCCGGCGTGGCAGCCAGATCTATGGAGGCGGGCAGGTCACCACGGCCCCAGAAGACGTGGGCTGATAGCAGCGTACGGTCGCTGGGACCGACCTCCAGGCCGAGGATGAGGTCGTCGATCCCATCGCCGTTGATATCGCCCGTTGCCAGGTCACCGGCGACGACCTCGACGCCCGGATCGCTGTCCACGATGGTCATGTCAGCCGGCGTTTCGGCCAGGTCGATGGAGACGGGTCGGGCTTCAGATGGGGCCAGGCCCGGCCCGCCGTAGATCACGTAGACGGCGTCGTCGGACCGGAAGATCAGGTCCTGGGATCCATCGCCGTTGATGTCGCCGGCGGCCACAGCCTGACCAATGTGCTCCTCGCTGTGGCCGTGAACGGTCAGATCGGCGGCACCGGTGCTGAGGTCGATGATCCAACCACGCCCGAGCAAAGTGAACCTGGGTGCCAGCAGGCCGGCAAGAGCCAAGGCCAGGCTCAACCATAGGCCGAACATTCGCCAAGTCAAGGGTTTCATGATTGCCACCGCAGGTTTAGCTTCAGGAAAGACACGCCGAGCGCTGATTTCTCGTCAGTCATTCCGCAAAATCACTGGCAAACGAACAGTATGAATCTCGCCCGTTGTCACCCACAACACGGTGGGGAAACCCCGCGCCGCCATCTGGTTTGTGTCTATGCGCCGGACATTGCCCACCCGATCTTCGATGCGCAACTCGGTCAACCGCCAGGGTCCCATCTCGCTGTATTGGGGAAATGTCACTGGGACCGCATACGTGCCATCATGTTCATCCCCAGAAACACGGGTGATGTGAGCGAGCCACGCCCCTCCTCTTCGCTGGTTGCCAGAGGAGCTCTCAAAGTCGGGCCGCATCCGCTCTACACCGCTCAGGTCATCCGTCAGGCGCATGGTCACAGTCACGTATTGGGAAGCGTGGGCCGTGTTGATCACCTTCGGCTCGAAGTCGAAGGTGATCAGTTGCGGTGGCTCGGTGTCCTCGGGTGGCGGAGGCGTGCCGGCGGTGGGCGTCGGGGTTGGCGTTTTGGTGAACGTCGGAGTGAAGGTGGGTGTGAGCGTGGCTGTGGTAGCAGGTGGTGTGGCGGCCGGCGAGGGTACTCTCGCGATGGGCGAAGCCCGCGCCGGCCCCACGACGCTGCCGAGGGGGGCGAGGGTCAGGCAGAGGATCAAGGCGGTTAAAGTTGATTTCCCAAACATGAGCGTCACTTCCTCCAAGGTAACACAGTAAACCGAGTACGAGCCGTCGAGACAGCCTCCGGCGCTTCAAGATCAATCACCCTGGCCACCACATCATACGTACCAGGAGCCAGATCTTCCAGATCTTCCCGAACAGCCCATCGCTTTGTAGACGTCGGAGTGACTAGATGCGCCACAGAATTTACCTTACGATGCTCAACGCTGTGTCCATAGCCAATGGCGTGTCTCAGAGTGGCTCAAACCGGACGCCTCTACGGCACAACGCTCCCCTCCCAGGAATCAAATGTCCGCGACATGTCTCCCGTGATGCTAAGGCTGACCGAGTCGTAGGACGGCCAACCGATTCCTTCGAGCGGGCGGGGCACGATGGACATGTGGTAGCCCCTGGGAGCCCGGACGCGGAATTCGTAGTAGCCGTTCTCGTCCGTCACCGGCTCCAGGTGCAACCACGTGACTGTTCGGCTGCCTGGCCGGTGGCGGTATATGGTCACGTCGATGACCACATCCGCTATGCCCTCCCAACCCGGTGGCTCCGAGCTGTACCGCTTCACATGCCCGTTGATCTCGACGGTTGCCAACGGATCATACCGCACCATCACCACGGGCAGGCGAACGTTGTGGGCCATGCGCCCCGTCTCGCCCAAGACGGCCCAGCGGCCGAAGCGATCCGGCCGGGCCCAGACCTCATCGGAGACGGCATCCACAATGCTGGTGGGCTCCCGCACCCATTGGGCGCCGTCCCAGTAGTACAGGGCCAGGGTGCTGTCATCGATGATGGGGCTCACGGCGGACGGCCAGTACCTCACCGACATCCGATAGGGCCAAATCGGCTGGGCGGGTTGTCCGGTGTCGCTGTAAACGGCGTGCAGGTCGAAGAAGAAGCCAATGCCGGCCAAACTGGGGGGCATCGGCAGTGCGTTGCGCAAGCCGCCGGTGTGGACGATCGTCACGGTATCGGTGAAGATGTGTGAAGGGAAACTGTAGCGAATCGGGCCGGCTTCCAGCGCATACAGATATGGGGGGCCGATGGGGGAAATCGTTACTGCAGCGGCAGAGGCAAACTGAAGAATCAACAGCCCCGCTTGCGAATCAGCCACGTATACGTATGGAGCCGCAGCGTACACGCCAGAGATGTCGCCCGGCGTCTCCCCATAGAATCCCTGCTGCCAGGGTGTGGCCGGCGCTACGACGTCCAACACGTACAGGCTGCTGTCTCCAGCCGCAACGTATGCGAAGGGCCCCGCTACGTGCACGCGATGGGCCGGCCCGAATCGATCGTAGGTGCCAATCTCCTCCGGTGCCAACGGATCGGAGACATCGATCACGTGCAGCCCCGCCTCGCCCGCGACGTAGGCATAGTGACCGGCGACGTTCACATCTCTGGCCGGCCCAGGGGTCTGGCAGTTCGCGACCGCCTGTGGCGCCCCCGGATCCGAGACGTCGATCACGTGCAGTCCGGTGGCCCCGGCGGCCACGTAGGCGTATCCGCCGGCGACGTGGACACCCTGGGCCAGCCCCGGCACGACGGTGGCACCGACCTCGAACGGCATGTCAGGGTTGGAGACATCCACCACCCGCAGGCCAGCTTCCCCATCCGCCACGTAGGCGTAGCCACCCGCCAGATAAACATCCAGGGCGTCGCCCGGCGTGTCGTAGATACCCACCTCCACCGGTGCGTGCGGGTTAGAGACATCCACCACCCGCAGGCCATGCTCGGAAGCGGCGATATAGGCATAACGTCGTCCTGAGCCCGTCGAAGGGCCATCAGCCACATCGACACCTTGGACGACATCTGGTACTGCATAGCTGCCTATTTCTACCGGTCTGCGTGGATCGGAGACGTCTACCACCCGCAGACCGAACCGGCTGTCGGCGAGGTAGGCGTAGCTATTCACCACCTGAACGTCCCGTGCAAACCACCATCTGGCGTAAGCACCCAGTTCCACTGGCCGGCTGGGATCGGAAACATCAACTGTGTGCACCTTCGTCCTGGCCACCATGTACGCGATGTTATCGACGATGTACAGGTCTTGAATCCCCCCTGCCTGGCCATAGGTGCCCACCTCGTGCGGTTGGGCGACGTTGGAAACGTCGATCACACGCAAGCCCCCAATGTAGCCGGTCGTGGCTACGTAGGCAAGGCGGCCGGCAACCTGGATGGCCGCGGCCTCGTACAAGCTATCGTAGGTGCCGGCTTTGGCCGGCGCAGCCGGATCGGAGATGTCAATTACCCACAGGCTATCATTCGGTGACGGGGTTGCCGACGGTGCGGGGGCAGGCGTTGCCATGCCGGAAACGTCGGGGGCCGGTGGGTTGTGCTGCTGCCAGCGAGATCCTCTGGAAACCAACAGATAAGCGTACCTGCCGGCCACGTAAATCTGTCTGGCCTCTCCCGATGTGCCATAGCTGGCCACTTCCAGCGGTGCGGTGGGGTCCGTGACGTCCACCACCCGCAGCCCGGCGCCGGTCGCGAGGTGGGCGTAACGACCAGACACGAAGGCATCATTGACTCCCTCGGGTGCGGCGTAGACGCCCAGCTCAACCGGCAGCCTGGGGTTCGACACATCCACGATGCGCAAGCCGGCCTCTCCAGCCGCCACGTAAACGCGGTTGCCGCTCACGTAGACACTGCCTGCTGAGCCAGGCGGGGCGTATGCACCCACTGTCTTCGGCTGCGCAGGGTCCGAGACGTCAATGATGAGCAAGCCGGCCTCTCCAGCAGCTACGTAGGCATACTCACCGGCGACGTCAATGTCTTGCACCACAGCCGGCAGCACGCCCGTCTGGCCCACCAGCCTGGGGTCAGCCGGATCAGTGACATCCAGGACCGCCAGTCGCCGCCCGACGCCGACGTAGACGTGAGTGCCCTGCACGGCGATGGCATGGGTCTGGCTGTCTACCTGACTAATGGGCCCGACATTGTCCCTTCGCTGTTGATTATTGACGCGTGTCTCGGCCGGCCTTCGAGCGGGTTCCGGGCCGGCGCCGGCTGAGATGAGCAGAAGACCGAGGCTCACAACAGGAACGAGTCCAATGAGAATGGACAGGGTGAATAAACGCACTTTCATGGCCCACTCCTTTTCCGCTCCGTGGTGCCCGTTCTGCGATCATTGCCAGTCGAGCACGAGCTGTGACCACTGTTTCTGGATCGCGAGCTCGCTTGCGGACGGTACATAGTCGCTATCCGGCGGATAGGACCTGAGGCGTAGACCCTCGATGGAAGGCCGGCCGGCAGCATCCCAGCCGGCGACCTGATCCAGCAGGCGATGGGCCAGCGTCTCGTCCGGGCCGAAGGAGCGGGCGAACAACTCGAAAGGCTGTGGTTCATCGGGCTGTTCCACAGGCGGAGATTGGTCGGGGGGACGCATCAACACGCACAGGCCGTCACTGTAGACTCGACTCAGCGACACGCCGGGCAGGAACAGGTGGCGTGGAACGGTACGGAAAGCCGCCTCGACGCGTGGGGTGCGGATGTGACCCTCGCTTTGCAGCTTATCCACCAGTGCCTGATGCAGGGCGGACAGATCGCCGTTATCGTTATTGTGCTCAGGTGTTTTCATGTTCCTCACCTTGTACCATCCTGAGGGCTTTCCAGCCAGTCTCGATGTCAGCGCGCTTCGTTCACTCTGGTCACCTTCAGCCTGATGGCGTAGCAATCGGCCAGGAGAGTAAAATGGTCGAAAGTTTTCGTGCCTCCTCCGGAAACGACCTCGCGGACGAGCGGTTCCCCAGAGTCTAGGATTTGCGCGTGCGTCCACTCGCGCTCCACCTGGTAGACCTCACTACAATCCACAACATCAGTGCGAACATCGCGCTTCGTCCACAGAGCGAGTTTCCAGCGAATCAGCGCAGGTTCACCTGTGTTTACGATCCGCGTCCTGGCCCAAATGCTCAAAAAAGGGGGAGGGGATTCGCCACGAAGCATTTGGGAAAGACTACTAAGCGGTGCACCGCCCGAAACGAACGTTTTTACCTCCACCTGCAGGTGCTGGTCTTTCTCGATGGTGAGGTCCTTGATGGAAGACTTCATATCTCTCTCCCACCACGGAATGGGTGTTTCCATCCTGGGGGTCAGCCAGGAAACTGGATACCCTTGTGGTGACATCGGCTCAGGCATCCATTCACTGATTTGCTGAGGTTCAACACGTGCCGGCTGTATGTCACTCACGACTCGACCAAGCATAGACAGGAGGGCACCTGCGCAGAGAATCGCTATCAAGAGAACGAACGCGGTGCGCTCGTGTTGTCGCATGGTTCACACTTCCCTTAATCTTCGCTGGAAACAGGAGCGTTGTCACAGACCGATCAGCCTCTGTAATTATCCAGGTTCTCGTGTTGTCCTGCAAGCAGGGCGTTCGTGACATGCGGATGTGAGCAGTGGGCCAGTTGGTGTCGCAGTCGTTGTGTTCGTTGGGATGGGTGTTCTGTACGCCGTGCTCTCGCACGAAATGGCGGATTCGGTCGGCCATCGCCGGGGCAGGCATCGTTCAGCATAGGAAGCATAGAGTGGGGCAGTCTTTGCAGTTGGACTGTGGAATCCATCGCCTGCTTTCCTCCGTTCGCTGCGGCATATATAATTGAGCCTGGAGAGCACCTCGGTGATGTGTTTGTTGGGATGCGACACAGGTAATGATCGGGGCAGCAGAGGGGAAAAATCAAGGAGTCCCCACAAAGGTCAGACGGGCGTGGCGATGAGAATCAAGGGGTTGGTCAGGGCCTTCAACCACGTGCGGCTCCAATTGCAGGATGGCATCCGCCCGGACGATGTCGAGCAATTCAGGGAACAGGTCGAGTCCCTTGTCCGGCAAGTCGAAGAGCTGTGTGAGCAGAACGGCGTGACGCCTGAAGACCTGCCGGCTCCGTCACGCCGGGCATACATGTTCTTGAAGGATCTCGATACTGACAACCTGCCGCTGCGTCACACCCATGAGCCGGCCAATGCTGCACCCGGTTTTAGCATCAGCGGCATCGTGAAGACCGGGAATCACTTCGCAGACAGGCTGTGGCGAGAGCTGACTCAGCTAACCACGTCGTCCGCTGCGTGCAATCAACTGATCGCAGATATCCAGCGCCATCTGTCCGCAATCGAGCGCATCTGCGCCGAGCACGACGCAACACCCGACGCGCTGGGCAGGCCATCCAGGCAAGCATATTGCTGGCTGAAGTTCCTGGTGAGCGAAGACAACCTCACTTCGCATCTGGCCGCCCTGGAACGCGCAAAGATGGTACTGGATAGACATCGACCACGGCCTGATCGACCGGTTCACGTGCACATAGTTCATACGAGCTCGCTGTGGTGCAACCGACAGTATCGTAACGTGGTCCTGCTCAAGTTCAATGAAGGATTCCTCTACGCTGGCCACAAGGCATGGCGGGCGCTCATTCACAGCTCAATGACCGGGCGCGACGAAGCGAGCGATCGTCTTGTCCGTGAGTATGCGAATTCCGAAGACTTCAGCGAAGTGCTCTTTGAACTGGGGTCTTTTGTGGCTTCGACGGCGCGATCGACACAAGGATACGCCCACAACCTGGACGAGAGCTTTGATCGGGTCAATGCAGCCTACTTCAGGGGCAGCATGGCCAAGCCCAACCTGGTTTGGAACCGCACGCTCACGGGCCGGAAGTTTGGGCATTACCAGCCAGGCACAGACACGGTGATGCTGTCAGTTTCGCTGGACGATCCCAGCGTACCGGCGAGTGTGGTGGACTACGTGATGTACCATGAACTGCTGCACAAGAAGCATGGTATCACGATGGTCAACGGGCGTCGGGTGTTGCACAGCCCGAGCTTCCGGGCTGATGA
>CAZHMV010000105.1:0-20237 GCA_964532665.1 uncultured Anaerolineales bacterium | reverse complement strand
CGTACTGGTCCTCTTTGCGGAAGGGGGTGTGCTATGGTAAAATCGGCGAATCGTGAACGTAGCGTAACATGACGGAGACACATGATGCTGTGGAAGGACTACTACTCGCCAACGACGGTGGATGAGGCACTGGAGCTGCTGGGAGAGCATGCCGGCCAGGCCCGCATCATCGCCGGCGGAACCGATCTGATGATTGAACTGGAGCGGGGCATCCGCAAAGTGCCGGCGCTCATCGATGTCAGCCGCATTCCCGGGCTGGACACGATCACCCTGGACGATGATGGCCTGATTCACCTGGGTCCATTGGTGACGCACAACCACCTGGCCGATTCCGATCTGATCGTTGAGCGAGCGTTTCCACTGGCCCAGGCGGCATGGAGCGTCGGGGGGCCACAGGTTCGCAACCGGGGGACGGTAGCCGGCAATGTCATCACCGCCTCGCCGGCCAACGACACCATCACGCCCCTCATGGCCCTGGACGCCTCGGTGACGCTGGCCAGCAGGCGTGGCCGGCGCACCATCGCCTTCGAGGACTTCTTCCTGGGCGTGCGCCAGACCGCCCTGGCCGGCGACGAGATGCTCATCGACATCGCGTTTCCGGCCATGCGCGAGACTGAACGGGGTTGCTTCATCAAGCTGGGATTGCGTCGCGCGCAGGCGATTTCGGTGATCAACGTTGCTTGCGTGCTCGACTTCGATAACGATGCCGTGACCCGCGCGCGTGTGACCATGGGCTCCGTAGCGCCGACGATCATTCGTGCGCCTGAAGCGGAGATGACGCTGGTAGGCTCCGCGCTGAACGATGAGACGATCGAAGAGGCGGCGCGTCTGGCCTCTTTGAGCGCGCAACCGATTGATGACCTGCGTGGATCGGCGGCGTATCGTCGGGAGATGGTGCGGCGGTTGACGGCCCGGGCACTGCGGCAGCTCGGCGATGGGACCGAGCGGGTAGACTGGCCCCGCCGGCGAGCCATGTTGTGGGGACCGAATGGACCACAACCCGGCCGGCTGCCGGCCTCGACGTTTCACCAGGATGGTGGTGAGCAGCCCATTGAGGCCGTGGTGAATGGCCGGCCGGTGACCATTCGGGGTGCCAACGGCAAGACGCTGCTGGATGCGCTACGGGAAGATGTTGGTCTCACCGGGACGAAAGAAGGATGCGCCGAGGGCGAATGCGGCGCGTGCACCGTGCTGCTGGACGGGATGGCCGTCGATGCCTGTCTGGTGCCGGCGCCACGTGCCCACGCCACGGAGATTCTCACCATCGAGGGCCTGGCGGCCAGTGACAATCCCACCGTGGACGACCTGCATCCCCTGCAACGCGCTTTCATCTTCGAGGGGGGTGTGCAGTGCGGCTACTGCACGCCGGGCCTGATCATGGCCGGCACAGCCCTGCTGCGCGAGAACCCGGCACCGACTATGGACGAAATCAAGCAGAGTATCACAGGTAATCTGTGTCGCTGTACGGGATACTACAAGGTTCTATCGGCAATCGAGCGAGCGGCCGCCGACTTGAGTTGGGGGAGCAAGGGGGCGGAGGAGCGGGGGGGCAAGGAAACAGATATGGAGGTCAAGTGATGCGACAGGTGATTATCTATCCTGGGGAAGATGGTTATTGGGTGGCTGAATGTCCCACGTTGCCTGGTTGCATTAGCCAGGGCAAGACCAGGGAGGAGGCAATCCAAAATATTCGTGAGGCTATCGACGCGTACATTTCCGCCCTTGAGGAGGATAATCTTCATGTCCCCGAGGAGCATTTCGAACTGCTGACGGTGGCCGTATGAGCAAGTTGCCCGTAGTCTCAGGGCGCGAATGTGTTCGAGCTCTGGAACGAGCAGGTTTCTACGTGAAGCGGCAAACTGGCAGCCATATTATTCTCCGGCGTGATGAGCCTTTTGCACAGGTCGTCGTACCCGACCACAAAGTGCTGGACCGAGGTACGCTGAGAGCAATTATCCGGCAGGCGGGGCTGACTGTGGATGAATTTGTGGATCTGTTAAAGGGATAGACTACCCTGACTTAGAGGATTTGCGATGACTAACCGGTTGATTGGACAGTCGATTCCGAGGGTTGATGCGCTGGACAAGGTCATCGGCCGGACGCCGTATCCGGGCGATCTGTCGATGCCGGGGATGTTGCATGCGAAAGTGTTGTTCGCCCGCCGGCCTCACGCCCGCATCAAGAAGATCGACGCCAGCGCGGCCCTGGCGCACCCTGGCGTCGTCGCGGTGCTGACGGCCGATGATGTGCCGGTGAACGAGTACGGCCTCATGGAGCCCGACCAGCCGGCCCTGTGCGGCGACGTGGTCCGCTTCGTGGGCGACAAGGTGGCGTTGATCGTCGGCGAGACCGTGCGGGCGGCCACCGAGGGCCGTGATCTGGTGAAGGTGGAGTACGAAGACCTGCCGGCCCTCACCGACCCACGCCATGCACTGGACGACGACGCACCGCTGGTGCACGCCGAGAAAGGCTCGAATCTGCTGGCAAGTTACAGAATCCGCAAGGGCGATGTCGAAGCTGGATTTGCCCAGGCCGACGTGATCGTTGAGGCGGAATACGTCACGCCCTATCAGGAACACGCCTACCTCCAGCCCGAGGCCGGCCTGGCGTACATCGACGATGAGGGGCGCGTGGTGATCGAGACTGCCGGCCAGTGGTCCCACGACGACCGGCATCAGATTGCCCACGCTCTCCAGTTGCCGGAGGATCAGGTGCGGGTGGTGTACAAATACGCCGGCGGGGCTTTCGGCGGGCGCGAGGACATGTCGGTGCAACTGATCCTGGCGCTAGCGGCCTGGAAGCTACGCCGGCCGGTCAAGATCATCTGGAGCCGCGAAGAATCCATCATCGGGCACCACAAGCGGCATCCGTACATCATCCGTGCCCGCTGGGGGGCCAACCGGGACGGCAAGCTCACGGCCATCCAGATGGACCTGCTGGGAGATGCCGGCGCCTACGCCTCGTCCAGCCGGGTCGTGCAGAACAATGCCACCGTGATGTGCACGGGGCCGTACGAGTGTGACAACATCCACATCGATAGCCGCGCGGTGTACACCAACAACGTGCCCTGTGGCGCTTTTCGAGGCTTCGGCTCCGTACAGGCGGAGTTCGCAGCCGAAATGCAGATGCACAAACTGGCGGAGAAACTGGGCATGGACCCCGTCGAGTTCCGAATACGCAACCTCTTCCGCGACGATTCGATTCAGGCCACGAACGCTCCCTTGCCACAGCCTGTTGGTGCTGTGAAAGTGCTGGAGGCGGCAGCTCGCGAAGCGGGATGGACAGACAAAGGCGGAAGCTGGCAGAGGGGAACAAACGATTACGGAAGAGAAATCCGAAATCCGAAATCCGAAATCCGAAATGGAATCGGCATCGCTTGCGGCTACAAGAACGTCGGCTACAGCTTCGGCTTTGACGAGAAGGCTACTGTCACTCTGGAGTTGCATGGCAAGTCGGAGATGGAAGAGGTTGTGGTGCGGGCCAGCGCGTCGGACGTGGGACAGGGGGTCCACACCGTCCTGGCCCAGTTCGTCGCCGACCAGCTCGAAGTACCGCTGGACCGGCTGCGTCTTGTCACGGACGATACGGCGGTGGCACCGGAGACCGGAAGCTGCTCTGCTTCGCGGCTGACGTTCATGCTGGGCAATGCTGCCATCGAGGCCGCCCGACGGGCCAGGGAGCGTTGGCGCGAAACCGACGACGATCCGGTCATCGTCACCTACGAGTATCACGCCCGGAAGACAACGCCGCTGGATGAGGAAACGGGGGCGGGAGACCCATGCGTTACCTACGGCTACACAGCCCAGGCTGTCGAGGTGGAGGTGGATGTAGAGACCGGCCAGTTGCACGTGGTGCGCGTGATCTCGGCGCACGACATTGGTCGTGCTATCAATCCGCAGCAGGTTCAGGGTCAGATCGAGGGTGGTGTGGCCCAGGGGCAGGGGTATGCCACGATCGAGAATTTCATCGTGAAAGATGGCGCGATTGTGACGCCCAATTTCACCACCTACCTGATTCCCACCGTCCTGGATGTGGCGGACGAAACGGAATCGTTGATCCTGGAAGACCCGGATCCGGAAGGGCCGCTGGGGGCCCGGGGTATTGGTGAGATGGCGATGTTGCCCATCGGGCCGGCTATCGTCGCCGCCGTCCACGATGCCACCGGTGTCTGGTTTGACCAACTACCCCTCACACCGGAGCGCATCGTGTGGGGGCTGGCTTCTGGGCCGGAGAGCCGGGGTGTGGAAGATCCAGGGTGAGAGGAGATAAGCAGCCGTAGTCATGAAGATTTCAACCAATCGTAAGCACCGGGCCGGCATCTGGCTGATGGTGGTTTTGGGGATGGGGGTGGTGCTGGCCGTGGCCGGCTGTCAGCCTCTCCCCATTCCTGTCTCATCAACCCCCACGCCGGCCCCGACTCAGACGCCGTACATCATCGTTCTGACGCCGACGCCGATTCCGCTTGCGACGTTGCTGCCGCTGGATGTCGAGGAGCAGTTGGTGACCAGCGTCTATGAGCAGCGGGCGCCGTCTGTTGTCAACGTCACGAGTCGGACTATCACCTACGACTTTTTCTTCCGGCCGGTTCCCCAGGAGGGAAGCGGATCGGGCTTTGTGTTTGATACCAAAGGCCACATTGTCACCAATTACCACGTTGTGCAGGGGGCTGAGTCGGTTCAGGTGACTCTGGCCAATGATACATCCGTGCCGGCGGACGTGGTGGGGGTCGATCCGCAGAATGATCTGGCGGTGCTCCACATCGATGTGCCGCCCGAGGGTCTCACCCCCGTGCCTCTGGGCCAGGCTGAAGGTCTTCGGGTAGGGGAGCGCGTCATTGCTATCGGCAATCCCTTTGGCCGTTTTGAGCGAACGTTGACGACGGGCGTGATCAGCGCCCTCGGCCGGATTATACAGAACAATTCGTTCCTGGGTCAGGTTATCCAGACCGACGCGGCCATCAACCCGGGCAACTCCGGGGGGCCGCTGCTGGACTCCCAGGGCCGGCTCATCGGCGTGAACACGGCAATTTTCAGCCCGACCGGTGCCTCAGCCGGTATCGGTTTCGCAATACCCGTGTCCACGGTGAAGCGGGTTGTGCCGGTCTTGATTGAGAAGGGGCACTATCCCCATCCCTGGCTCGGTTTTAACGGTTTCGATGTCACACCGGACCTGGCGGCAAGCTTCCGGCAGGGCGGATTGAACTGGCTGGCGGATCGTGGCGTTCTGGTGGTGGCCGTGTTCAGCAATGGGCCGGCGGCCCGGGCCGGCATCCGGGGCGGCACTCAGCGCGTCCGGGTCGGCAATCTGATCTTGCCCATCGGAGGGGACGTGATTGTCGGCATTGATGGCACGCCCGTGAAGGACCAGCAGGACCTGACTCTCTATCTGGAAGCAAACACGAAGGTCGGTCAGACGGTACAACTTACGATTGTACGCGACGGTGAGGAACAGACCGTTCCGGTGACCCTGGCAGAGCAGCCGGTATCTACCTCGTGAAACGTGAAACGTAAAACGTGATGACCGGCTCGTGTAGGGACCATCACGTTTCACAGGGTCGCGGGCAAACTCAAGCGGAAGTTACTTTTGTGGGGCCGGAGCCATGGACCGTTATATCATCATTCACTATCACGAGATCGGACTGAAAGGGCGCAACCGCCCGCTGTTTGAGAAGCAGCTCCTGCGGAATGTCCTTTCGAGAACGCAAGGGCTGGGCGTGCGCCGGGGCCGGCGGCTGTCGGGCCGGCTCATGCTGGAGTTGGAGCCGGAGGCCTCGTGGCGCGACATCCGCGCGCGCCTGGAGACCATCTTCGGCATCGCTTACTTCGCCCTGGCCTACCGCACGCCGCTCAACCTGAATGCACTCCGCCGTGCCGTGCTGGATACTGTGCCCCTCGATGGCTACCAGACCTTCGCCGTGGCGACCAAGCGTGGCAACAAGCGCTTTCCCCACCTGTCTATGGAGGTGAACGCCGACATTGGCGCTGCGGTCCAGGCCAAGACCGGCAAGGCGGTTGACCTGGATAACCCGGACCTGACGGTGCACATCGAAATCATGTTCAAGCAGATATTCTTCTACTTCGACCGAATTGAGGGGCTGGGTGGCCTGCCGGTCGGGGTGAGTGGCCGGGTGGTGTGCCTGTTGTCGGGAGGAATCGATTCGCCCGTGGCGGTGTACAGCATGCTAAAACGGGGGTGTGAGGCGTTTTGCATCCATTTCCACGGTTATCCGTACGTCACACGCACCTCCGAGGTCAAATCTATCGAACTGGTTCGGGTGTTGATGCGGTATGGGGCCTCGCCGTACCTCTGGTCGGTGCCCTTTGGGGCGCTACAGCACGAGGTGATGCAGCGTGTGCCGGAGGGGTTGCGGGTGGTAGTGTACCGCCGGCTGATGGCCCGCATAGCCCAGGAACTTGCACGACAGGAGGGGGCCGACGCCCTGGTCACCGGCGAGAGCCTGGCTCAGGTGGCATCCCAGACCCTGTCCAACCTCGCCACCATCGAGGCGGCAGCGTCGATCCCCATTCTGCGCCCGCTGATCGGCATGGACAAGATAGAGATCATCCAGCGAGCCAGAGCGATCGACACGTACGACATCTCAACCTTGCCGGGCGAAGACTGTTGTCAGTTGTTCGTACCTCGCCATCCGGCCACGTCCACCACGATAGAGCAGGTGTTGGACGCCGAGGCGGCACTGAACATGGACGGCCTGGTAGCGCGGGGGGTTGAAACGGTCAGTCGCATTGATGTGCGTCGGGCAAGAGTCGATGAGATGATGCTGGCCGGCTTCTGATGTTGTTTCATCGCTCAGCCGCTCTTGTGGGATGGATCGTTAGAGCCGGCGAGAGCGGCACCGTAACTGCTCGTGCCGGATCGCCAGATCTGGCTACGATGCGGTCTTATACACTTCTAACTTCTTGCTAACGTAGTTCTAATACTGCGTTTGCGTTATTCTAATACGACCTCGCTATAATTCTCCCCAGAAAAGTCAATTCAGATCGGTTCTTGAGAACACTTTTACAAGGAGGTGTGAACCATGTCGCTAATTCGATGGGATCCTTTCCGCGACGTGTTGTCACTGCGTGATGCGATGGATCGATTGTTTGAAGAGAGTTGGGTTCGACCTTTTCGCGCCTGGCCGTTGGGCACCAATGGTAGCCTGACTGTGCCCGTTGACATGTATGAGACCGATGACAGCCTGGTCGTCAGCGCGGCTGTCCCTGGTTTGAAGCCCGAGGATGTGGACATCACCATCAGCGGGAACGTGCTGACCATCAAGGGTGAGTTCAAGGCCGAAGAGAAAGGCAAGCGCGGCAGCGTGCATTTCCAGGAGCGGCGCTACGGACGATTCCAGCGGTCCGTCTCCCTGCCGTCCATTGTCGATACCGAGGCCGTCGAGGCGACGTTCGAAAATGGGATTCTCAAGGTGACGTTGCCCAAGACCGAAGAGGCCAGGCCGAAGCAGATTCCTGTCAAGACGAAGTAAGCCGGCCTTGCGTAGCGCCCGGGGGTGAGGATGATTCCTCTCCCCGGGCTGGACAAGCCGCTACCAGCTTTGCTATTGTAATCAATCTGAGGAGGTGACTGTAATGTCGTTGATGAACTGGGACCCGTTCCGCGAGATGGTGTCGTTGCGGGATGCAATGGATCGTTTGTTTGAAGAGAGCTTCGTTCGACCTCCCGCTCGAGTCAGCAGCAATGGCAGTGGCCGGCGGACGCTTTATCTGCCGGTTGATGCCTACGCGACCGAGGACGAACTGGTGGTCTATACGTTGGTACCGGGCGTTTCGCCCAAGGACGTGAACATCACGATTGAGGACGACATCCTGACGATTTCGGGTGAAATCCCAGCGCCGGCAGAGAACGTGGACTGGATCATTCGGGAGTCGGCCTACGGGCCTTTCCGCCGAACGCTGACTCTGAACGTGCCCGTTGATGCAGATGCGGCCGAGGCCACCTTTGAGAATGGCCGGCTGGTCCTGCACCTGCCCAAGGCAGAGGAAGCCCGGCCGAAGCAGATCAAGGTACATGCCAAATAATGCTGCAAAATAGGCTCCGGCGGGATGCGGTGAGCGGACGCCGGACAGCGTGAAACGTGAAACGTGAAAAACGTGAGGACCAGTTTGTATGGGAGTCCTCACGTTTCACGTTTCACGCCATTTCCGTTGCTATGCCGGCGGTGGCAGAGAACTGACTTCCCTTTCAGGCCGGCCCTCAAAATCCACAAACCGGTAGCCCATGCCGCGCTCGGTCAAAATGTACTTCGGGTGGGATGGGTCCTCTTCGATTTTCTGCCGCAGATAGGTGATGTACAGCCGCACGTAGTGGTGGGCATCCCGGTATTCCGGTCCCCATACTTTTGAGAGCAACACTTCGTGGCTCATCACCCAGCCGGCGTTGCTCACCAGATGATACAGCAGCCGCCACTCGGTTGGGCGCAGCTTCACCCGCTTGCCGCGTACGATCACTTCCCGCCGCGCGAAGTCGATAGACAGACCGTCGTCGATCTTGAGCAACGCCTTGTGCATGGATGGTGCCATTTCGGCCCGTCGGAGCACGGCCTTGATGCGGCTGACCAGTTCTCGGGGGCTGAATGGCTTGCTCAGGTAGTCATCGGCTCCCAATTCCAGCCCGCGGATCCGATCTTCTTCCTCATCACGGACGGTCAGCATGATCACGGGGACGTCGGAGAACTTCCGAAGTTCATGGAGTGTCTCAAAACCATCCATGTTGGGCATCATGACGTCGAGAATGACGACGTCGGGGATCTCTTCACGGACCTTCTTCAGGGCCTCGATCCCATCAGAGGCCTCAATGACGCGGCAGCCCTCGACTTCCAGATTCATGCGTATGAACCGCACCATGCGCGATTCGTCGTCCACAACCAGTATCAGCCGATCTTTCAGTGAACTCATGATCGTTGCTCATTCTCCATTCTTCGGCAGTGAGAAGTAGAAAGTTGCACCCTGGCCGGGGGCGCTTTCCACCCAGATTTCCCCGCTATGCGCCTCTACGATGGCTTTGCTGAGGTAGAGGCCCAGGCCGGCCCCCGAGGTTGCATTCTGCGCCATGCTGCCGCGAGAAAATCGCTCGAAGACGCCAGGCTGCTCGGCCAACGGAATGCCGGGCCCCTCATCGGACACAGCGACGACAACCCGGTCAGGCTCGACGCGCCCGCTGACACGGATGAGGCTGTCGGCCGGCGAGTACTTGACGGCATTGCTCAGCAGGTTGCGCAATACCTGGCGCAGCCGTTCCGGGTCGCCGGGGACGGCAGGAAAGCCGGGCGGAAAGTCCACGGCAAACATGTGGTCCCGCTCAAGCGGCCGCAGGGCATCGACGCTGGATTCGGCCAGCTCATCGAGTCGGACATAGGACATCCTCAGCTTCAGAACGCCGGCCTCCACGCGCGCCGCGTCCAGCAGGTCTTCGATCAGCCGATTGAGCCGTGCACTCTCCTCACGGATAATCGCCAGGCCTTCCTGCATCGTCCTGGCATCCCATCGAACGTCTTCGCGCCCCAGTGTTTCTGCGTATCCACTGATGAGTGCCAGGGGCGTTTTCAGTTCGTGGGAGATCACGGATACAAAAGTCGATTTCAGCGTCTCGGCCTCTTTGAAGCGGGTCACGTCCTGGAAATTGACGACGACGCTGAACAGTTGGCCAGAGTTGTCATAAAGTGGCGACAGGGTGATCCCCACGTAGGGTCCGCGTGTTCCGTCACGTCGGACCAACCAGCCTTCCAGGTGTCGCGGCTTTTCGTCGTCGGGTCGCTGGACGGCCGGGATATTCGGAGCACGAATGGGCTTGCCGCCGGCGTCGATGACGGTGATCACATCGGTGGCCGGCCGGCCTACGGCCTCATGGTCCGGCCACCCGGTCATGGAGGTCAGAGCTTGGTTGAAGAGGCGAATGTATCCACCCGGGTCCAGGATTGCCACGCCCTCTTCGGTATGGGCCACCAATGTTTGGAGTTGCCGGCGCTCCTCCAGTACCTGTTGGAAGAGTTGGGCGTTCCGAACCGCACTGGCTGCGATGTCGGCAAAATCGGCCAGGAGCTGGCGATCCAGCGGTGTGAACTGGGCTTCCAGCCCCCGGAAGATGTAAATCACCCCGATGAACTCGTCGGCCATGGTCAGGGGCATGGCCACTGCGTCTCCCATCGTGATGCCGATGGAGGATGCGATGGTCAACAGCCTGCGCCGTAACTGCGGGTGCATTCGGTACGGACGATCGGTCCCGAAGGCGTTGACCGGTATGTCCTGCAGCAGGGGCGCAAACTGGCGCAGCCGTTCGCGCTCGATGCCATAGCTGGCCACGATGCCGAAGGTTCCGTCGGACCGCCGGAGGGTGATAAGGCCGGCCTGTCCAGCGAGCAGCTCCACCGCGTGCTCGATGACCAGGCGCAAGACGTCGGTGAGCCCCAGCTCCGACGTCATGGCTCGGGCGATGCGCAGCAGGTACTCGCGCTGTTGAAGTCGATAGTCGGTAAATGAGAGCATGTGCGTGAAACGTGAAGCGTGACTCGCGATCCGCGATGTGTGAAATCCTCACGTTTTCCGGCAAACCTTGCGAAGGTTCCACGTGACCCTGGCAATTGGAGCCTTGTCGGCTGAAAAAGGCTGTTCCGGCCACGAAGTTCTCGCTGAACCTTCGCAAGGTTGGGTCGTGAATGAATTACGAAGGATTTCGTTCGCTGTAATTATAGGTGCGCGGGGTAGATCGGTCAATGAACTCTGGCTCTGGTTGCATGCTGTGCTTGCCCTGTGCTAGAATGACCTGGATCGGACTGTCCTATATGCAAAAAGGAGCCGAGATGTGAAAGTAGAGTTCAATGACGTCGAGATATCTTACGTGGATCGAGGGGCAGGTCTCCCGATTCTGTTTGTGCATGGCTTCCCCCTGGATAGCACCCTGTGGCAGCCGCAGTTGGATGCGCTGTCCGATGAGTACCGCGTGATTGTGCCCGATCTGCGGGGGTTCGGCGGTTCTACACCGAGCCTGGCGATGACCATGGAGCAGTATGCTGACGATCTGCGGGCGCTCCTGGATGAGTTGAGCATCAACGAAGTGGTGCTGGCCGGCCTTTCCATGGGCGGGTACATCGCTTTTGCGTTTTATCGCAAGTACTCCGGGCGTGTGCGTGGCCTGGTGCTGGTGGATACGCGCCCCCAGGCCGATAGCGACGAAGCGCGAGCGAACCGCGCAGTGACCGCCGAACGAGTCACGGAGCATGGCGTGGCCGCATTGGCGGATGGCATGCTGGAGAAGCTGTTGTCGCCGGCAACTTTCAAGGATCAGCCTGATCTGGTGAGAACCGTCCGCGCCATGATGTCTCGCCAGTCCGTGTCTGGTACATTGGCTGCGCTCTACGGCATGGCCGAGCGGCCCGACTCTCGCCCCATGCTCGGTGAAATCTCTGTGCCCACTCTGGTCGTGGTGGGTGCTGATGACATGCTCACTCCAGTGGCCGATGCAGAGTTGATGGTTGACGCCATTCCCGGCAGCGATCTGGTGGTGATTCCGGATGCCGGCCATCTCTCGAACCTGGAGCAGCCCCAGGTCTTCAACCAGGCCCTGCGGGAGTTCCTGGCCGGTCAGGTTGAGGGAGGGTGACGGCGTGTCGCTTGTGGAAGTACATGCACGACTGGCCAACACCGCTGTCCTGTTCACGCTGGTGGTTGGGCTGTGGGCACTCTTCAACTACGTTCGCCGGCAGGGCCTTGCGCCAGGCTACTGGGGGACCCTGGTGATTGGGGAATTGCTGCTGGCGGCCCAGGGCCTGATTGGGGTGGTGATGTACTTGCAGGGGGGCCGGCCACCGCGCATCATCCATTTCCTGTACGGCGTTCTGGTGTTGCTGGTGTGGCCTGGTGTCTACGCGTATACCGAAGGGCGAGACACGCGGCGCGAGGCTTTGATTTACGGGCTGGCGTCGCTGTTCCTGGTCGGCCTGACGCTGCGGTCCATCGGCACCGGAACTCCGTAGGCGGTAGTTCTATCCGTATTTGTTACTACTCAGCTACCCTCCCGCAGGTTGCGATGCGCAGTGGTTTTGCATCCGAAAAACGGCCTTGAGGCAGCGATTCTTGCCCAGAGAGGCTTTAAACCTGCGGGAGGGTGAGTGGCTACCCGTATTTCTTCATTTCCGTGAGGGGTTTCTGCAACAAGACAAGCTTGCCGTCCTGAACCGGCTCAGCACGAATGAGGATAATCGGCGCGTGTTCGCGCTCGCTCAGGAGTTCGCCGGGGGTTCTGTGGGCCAGGATGGCTGCGACCTCGAGCTGTGCCCAATGTTTGGGGGACAGGAAAACCAGCCGATAGTCGGTTGGGTTCTCATCCGGGCGGTATACGTCGTCCGTTGCGACCACGCGAGCACCGCCGCAGTAGATGCAATGGTGACCTCTTGCCCAGCCGTATGCCACGCCTTCACAGTCAAGACAGAGCTGAATTGGGGGCAATTGCAACCTCCCTTCCGCGTACAGAGTCTCTGAAGGCTGCACAAAACAAGTGCAGAATGGACGCAAGCGTTCAGGTTTACCAGTTGGAGTGCCCGGCGCCTTTGAACCCCATCTTGGGGCCAGATACAAAGGGTAAGTATAATAATAGGGTGGGGTTAAGAGTGTTGTATCTGGGGATGTATCGGTGCCGGGCACTTCAACTGCACAACAAGTATTATACTCTATCTTGGGCACGAATTTGCCGGTGTGAGCGTTAGTCTTGTGTGAGTCTTGCGTTAGGGTTGCGTTAGTTTCGTGGGCTATCCAACCACCCAGCCATCTAACCATCCAGCCATCCAGCTATCCAGCCAACCAGCTACCGTTCCCTTCCGTGACGGTGTGCCGCCGCTCCTGTTGACTCATCTCTAATCCGGGGGTGCGCGCCTGTCGAGCATATAGCCGTGGCGGCCCTCGGTGCGGATGTAGGTTGGCTGGCCTGGGTCAGGTTCGATCTTGGCACGCAGGTTTTGGATGTGCCACCGTACGAGGCTGCTGCTACTCGGTTTCGAGGGGTATCCCCACACCTGCTCCAGAAGTTCCTGGCTGGAGAAGACTTCGCCGGGGTGTCTCATCAGGTGGTGGAGGAGGTCGAACTCGGTGGGTGTGAGCTGTTCGGCCTTCTCCCCCACGTGCACCTGCCGGGCATTCAGGTCCAGGGTGAGATCGCCGGCTACCAGAAGTCGCCGGCCATCGGGTCCCACCCTTTCGCCGGAGCTGCCCCGGCGCAGCAAGGCTCTGATCCTGGCCTTTAGCTCCTTCATTTCAAATGGCTTGACCAGGTAATCGTCGGCTCCTTCGTCCAGACCTGTCACTACGTCGTCGGTGTCACCACACCCGGTCAAAAGCAAGATGGGTACGGCCCCCAGCATGGGGTCTCGCCGGACTTCGCGACACACCTGGAGGCCATCCAGTCGGGGCATGATGATGTCCAGGATCATTAGATCGGGCTGGTGGCGGCGGGCAACACCTAGAGCTTCCAGTCCATCGTAGGCGCTGAGTACGTCGTAGCCCTCGTCGCTCAGGCTGTGTCGTATTGCCCAGACCATGCCTTGCTCATCATCCACTACCAAAATGCGGGCCTTCGTGGGCATAGTGTTCCTCCCTGCGTCATGATTCTCCTGGCTCGGCCTGCCGCGATTTTCATTGCCAGGCTGAGCAGCTACCCTTCTTCAACCTGGTCCATGGCCGGCAGCCGAATGGTGAAAGTGCTCCCCTGACCAACCTGGCTCTCCGCCTCAATGGTGCCTTGATGTTGCTGGATGATCCTGTGGCTGATCGAAAGCCCCAGGCCGATACCCTGGCCAGCGGGCATGGTTGTGAAGAACGGATCGAAGACCCTGGGCAGGTCTTCCGGCGCGATGCCGACGCCTGTGTCGCGAAAAAGGATCTCGACGACCTGCGCTGGGCCTCGGGACGTAGCCCTCCGTGGCCGGACTGCCCGCGCGACCACTGTCAACGTGCCACCCCGGGGCATGGCGTTGCACGCGTTGAGGATCAGGTTGGCGAAGACTTGCTGCAACAGGCCAGGATTGCCGCGAACTCTGGGCAGGTCGGGCTGGAACTTTTGTTCTAGCCTGATCCCTTGAGAGTCAATCTGGTAAGCGACCAGTGGAAAGGTCTCTTCCAGTACCGACCGCAGATCAACTCCGGTGATTGCGTCGCTCCTGGGACGGGCGAACTGAAGCAAGTTCTCTATAATGCGTGCTGCCTGTTGGGTGGCAGTGTGGATGTTCTCAGCGCCCTGGCTGTGCAGAGGGGTATCGCACGGGCGTTCCAGCAGCAACTGAGCGTTGGTTGAGATGGTCGCGAGGGGGCTGCGCAGTTCGTGAGTGAGGCCGCCGGCCATCAACGCCATTGAGGTCATCTTGTCTGCCTGGATCAGTTGCATCTCCGCGCGCTTGCGCTCGGTGACGTCTTCGGTGTGTACCAGGACCAGGTCGGGGGGCACAAAGCCATATTTGACTGCCAGTTGCCTGGTTTCACCAGTCGTCAGGTATTCATAAGACATCTCCCGCTCAATGGGGATCATCTCGGTGTAACATCGTGCCAGGTCCTTTCGGATTCCCGGCCTGTCCCGGTACAGCTCGCTGGCCCTAACCCCAATGAATTCGACCATTTTGCCGTGCACAATTGCATTGGCTGCATCGTTGCAGTCAATCAACACGAAGTCCTCCCCCACGCGCTGCCAGGTATAAGTCGGGATCGGGATGCCTTTGTATTGGGATCTTAGCTTTTCCTCACTCTCCCGTAGCGCTTTCTCCATCTGAAATTGCTCAGTAATGTCGATGCCGGTGCTGATGATGTACTCAATTGTTCCCTCACTATCGGGGAGGCCGGTATATGACCAGGCGATGAGCCGGGGCTCCCCGTCTTTTGTGAGCAAGTATCGTTCAGCCTCGTTCGGGAGTTCGTGATCTCGTAGCTCACCATCCCGTAGCCTTCTGAAGAAGGCCTTGGCGACTTCCACCCTGTCAGGAGGCGAGAGGACGTCCCAGATATGTTTGCCTCTAACCTCATCGAACGAGTAGCCGGTTGTCCTCGTGCAGGCCTGGTTGAAGCGGACGATTCGTCCCTCCGCATCGGCGACGAGCACCAGGGCACCGGCTGTATCGAGGATCGCGGAGACGAAGTTGCGCTCGTCACGCAGGCTCTCCTGCAGCCGGTGGAGCTCGGTTGTGACCGCGCGGCGAATCTGTTCCTGGTCGGCCAGGATGGTTTCGCGGAGCTGCCGGCAGAAACCGGCCGCCAGCCGGGCGAGGAGCGTAGTCAGGCGCGGCTGTAACGCCGCAACCTGGTTGGCTGGCAGACCTTCGACCACTTGCTGTGCCAGGACTTCCTGCGTTCTGCCGAGGGCCTCTGGCTGGGTGTAGCGTAGACGGACCAGTGATGCACCAATTTCCTCGGCCTGGCACGGCTCAAGTGGCTCTGTGAGGAGAAGTTTAATAACCTGATCGGTCAGGTCACGCAGGCGCTGGCGCACTTCTTTCGCACTGAACGGTGCGAAAGAAGTGCGTGTCACGGCTTCGAACCAGCGGTCGGCGATGGCATCTCGACGAGGGTGCAATAACTGTGCGAGTTGAGCCTGTTTTGCTGCGTTCATCTGCTGCCCCCGCATCGTGTCATTTTCACCGCAATGTCTTCTAACCGTCCTACGGTTTGCGAGCGACGCCGCCCAGGTTTCGGGATCGCTCCGGTTCGTTGAGGAAAACGTCATCGGGGCCTTCCGGCCGCCAGATTGGAACGAAAACCAGCCCCGGCTCAACCAACTCAAGTCCATCGAAGAACCGTTCGATGGCACGGCGAGAGCGGCTCTTGGTGGGTGTGGTCGTGCGAGCACCAATCTCCCGAAGTCGCCTTGAGACTTCTGGTGGACTACCCTCGTACGTACCATGTGCTATGGCGATGTAGCTGCCGGGCGCCACCGCATCGCGCAGGCTGCGGACCACGTGATATGCCTCTTCGTCGTCTGCGATAAGATGGAGCACTGAAATCAGCAAGACCGCTGCCGGCCGGCTGAAGTCGAGCAATCGCCTGACCTCTGGGTGGTGGAGGACCTGTTCTGTCCGGCGCGCATCCGCCTGGATGACAGATGCGTCAGGGTTATCCTGCAAGATGCTTCGGCTGTGGCTTACCGCGACGGGATCTATGTCTACATAGACGACGCGGGCGGCCGGGTTGCCGGCTTGGGCTACCTCGTGGACGTTGCCGGCGGTCGGTATGCCGGACCCGATGTCGAGAAACTGGTCAATACCTCGCTCGACGAGGAAGTTGACGACGCGACGCAGGAACGCGCGGTTCGCCTGGGCCGTCAGCCGCACGTCCGGCAAGACCTGGAGCGCTTGCTCGGCTGCCGTGCGATCAATCTCGAAGTTGTGGAAGCCGCCCAGAAGGTAGTCGTATATGCGGGCAGCGCTGGGTTTATCGAGGGTCAGGCCTTCGGGTATCTGTTGAGGCGCGCTCATTCCGATTCTCCTTGTCAATAAGGGACTAGACCTTGAGTTCCAGGGTCCACGGCATGAGGGCCAGGACCCTGGTCCCCGTGAAGGGGCGCAGGCTGTCGATGAGGTTTCGTGCCCATGCCTGGCTGCTGGTGAAGGCCGGCGGTGGGGTGTACTTCTTGGGCGTTTCGATGGTCACCACCGGCACGGTGTCATCCAGAGGCAGGCCGGCCAGCAGCTTCGCCCGGTCGATGGCTGCCTGGAAATCGCCCAACTCATCCACCAGACCGATGTCCAGAGCCTGCCGGCCCGTCCACACCCGACCTCGCGCGATTTTTTCCACCCCATCCACCCTCATCTCTCGCCCTTCGGCGACTCGCTCCTTGAAAAGCTGGTAGATTGACTGGATTTGCATCATTACTTTCGCCCGCTCTTCCTCGGTGTAGGGATCATCCGGCAGGTCCATGACGGCGTGCCGGCCTCGCTGGATGATCTCCCAGTTGGCATTCAGCTTGTCGTACAGGCCGCGCGTCACAATCTTGCCACCAATGACACCGATGGATCCGGTCAGGGTAGCTGATTGGGCTACAATGTGATCAGCGGCCGCCAGGACGTAGTACCCGCCCGAAGCAGCCACGTCGCCCATGTACGCCACGACAGGCTTCTTCTCCCGCAGGCGCTTCACTTCGCGCCAGATGAGGTCTGAAGCCAGGGCATCACCACCACCCGAATCGACGTGAAAGACGACCGCCGCAATGCCGGGGTCCTTCTCGGCCTTGCGGAAGGCGCGCGCCAGGGTGTCCGAGCCGGCCTGGACGCCCACGAAAGGAACGGGGACTGGCATGTCTCGGCTGTCGCCGGTCACGATGGTGCCGCGCAGGCTGATGACACCGATTGCCTGTTTCCCGTGCCAGTTGTACGCACGCTGGAGGCTCATCTGGGCCTGTTCCCAGGGCATGATCTTCACGTGGCCGTTGCCGTTCGCCAGGTGTCCCGGGAGCTGGTCTTCGTACAGGAGTGTGTCGGCGAGGCCGGTGGCGACGGTCTCTTGTGCCAGCCAGGGAGCGTGGTCGATAAGTTCATCGACGCGCTCTTTCGCCAGACACCGGCCGCCGGCTATAGCTTCCAGCAGGTCCTCGTAGAATGAATCCAGCAGTGCGTTGATGACCTCGCGGTGGGCATCGGACATCTCGGAGCGGCGGAGAGGATCGGCCGCATTTTTGTATTCGCCGATGGCCTCCAGATCGCTGCTGACGCCCAGGCGTTCCAGGGCATCTTTCAGGAAGACGACCTGGCTGGCAAGCCCCTTCACGTTGAAGCTGCCGCTTTCGGGGATCACCAGTTCGTCGGCGGCTGTGCCGATGTAGTAGCGAGGCAGGTCTAGCAGTGGCGCGTAGACGACGACCCGTTTCCCGCGTTTCTGGAGGCGCTGGATGGCGGCGCGGATGTTTTGAGCTTTGGCCAGCGTGATTTGCAGATCGCCCAGGTGGAGGATGACGCCCTTCACGCCCGGATCGCCGGCAATGACTTTCAGGCACAGGTTCAACGACTCGATGGTCAGACCTTTCCGCAGGAACGGGACCTGTCGTTCCAGTCGCCCCCTGGTTGCCTCCCGTTCAGGTATCTCCCCCTTCAGTTCGAGCAGGACATAGTCCGGGGGTGGGATGCGCTGCCGGTGCAGGTTGATGCTCGCCCGGAGAGCATTGGCCAGAATGTCGCGTGCGATGATCTTCGTGTCTCTTGTGTCCATATTTCCTGCTCCCCTTCGATTACTCGATGCCCAGCCGCCAACGCATGCTCTATTGCTCAAAATCCACGCGCGTCAGCCCCCAGGCGGCTTGATGATCAAGGTTGCATGCCCTGTATACAGCCCACGCTTCGCAGCCGATGGTACGTTGAGAGCGGCTATCGTAATTATACAGACAAACCGTTGACAGGGGAAGTCAAAAAGGACGTGCATGTTTTTCTCTCTTGACCTTGCCGGCAGTGCCATGCTAGAATTGTTATCGCGAATGAATCCTGAGTTAACTGGGTAGCAGGCTGGGTATTGCCGGGTAGCAGGCCAATCGCATTGGCCGTTACCGGCCAGGTACGCCCAACGCGGTTGGGCTGCTACCCCTTTAAGGGATACAACGCGTCCGTGATGGATCAGGATAGTGAGGAATACATAATGAGTACTGTAGCCATTGCACCACCAAGGGAACAAATCGTCTATCCGGAGAGCGATGGTGAGCCTATGGCTGAGACCGACCTCCACCGCAAAGACATGACCGCTGTCATTGAGGCATTGGCGGACTATTTTCGGAATGCGCCGGATGTATACGTGTCCGGGAACCTATTCGTCTACTATGAGGAGGGTGACCTCGGTAGCCGTGTTGCGCCTGATGTTTTCGTGGTCAAGGGAGTACGCAAAGGCGACCGCCGCATTTACAAGCTGTGGGAGGAGGGGAAAGCCCCTAATGTCGTCATTGAGATGACATCCCGTGGGACACGGTTGGAAGACCTGGGGACCAAGCGGGTGCTGTACGCCTGGCTGGGGGTGCGGGAGTATTTTCTGTACGATCCGTGGGGGGAGTATCTGGATCCCCCTCTGCAAGGCTACCGCTTGGGTGAGCGAGACTACGAGTGGATTGATCCATCGGTGGAAGGTACGCTGTACAGTGAGGAGCTGGGTCTGGAGCTGCGGCTGGAGGATGGTCGCCTGCGACTGGTGGATCCGGTGACGGGAGAGCGGCTGCTGGCGCCAGAAGAGGCCCAGGAGGCGCGGCGGGCAGCGGAGGCCCGGGCGGCTCGGGCGGAAGCCGAGGTGGAGCGCCTGCGAGTGGAGCTGGACCGCCTGCGTAAGGGGCCGTGATAGCAATAGGGACCGAAGAGGTTATTCGTCTGCCGGTTCGATGCCCAGCACCCGCAGTTGCTCTGCCAGACGGCGGGCTCGTTCTTCGGCCTGTTCTGCCCGCCGGCATTCCTGCTCCAGTTGCTGTTCGGCCTGCTCCGCTCGCCGGCGCTCTTCCTCTGCCCGCTGGCGCTCCTGGTCCCGCTGAGCCATGAGCTCGGTGTATGTGGCGAAGCGTTCTCCGTCTGGCCGGTACAACGCCAGTTCGCCCTCCTCCAATTCAAATCGCACTCCCAGGCGGGGGCTGACCCAGCCGGCCATCTCTTCGATTTCCTCCAACCACTCGCCCTGCCGCTGCCACCCGCTTAGCTCGCCGCTGTCTGGATCATATACGTAGTACTCTTCGACTCCGTACCGCTCGTAGAAGCGGAACTTGCGGGTGATCTCGGCCGCGGTGTTGCCCGGCGACAGGATTTCGAACACCACCTGGGGGGGATTCCCTGTTCCTGCCACTGAAGATAGGACCCCCGATCACCCTTGGCCCGGCCAAAGGCTACCAGCACATCGGGGGCAGCGCGAATATCGGGCCGGCCTTCCACCGGGTACCACAGCAGGTCCCCCGCCACAAACACGTCCGGGTTGTCCGCAAACAGCGCCTCCAACCCCTCCTTTATGGTGACAATCCAGCGGAACTGTTTGGTGTTGTCGGCTATGGGCTGTCCGTCACTTTCCGGATAGATGAGCCTGGTGTCCGCCACAGGTGCTTGTACGGTCATAGAATCCTCGCTCCCGATGTCAAATTGATCTTCTTTGGAGATTATACTCCCGCGCCATGGCGATGGCAAACCCGGATTTCATCAACCCGGAATCGAGGGGCCGGGTGCGGCAAGGAGCAAGGACGAAGCCGGCCTATACCGGCTCGCGAAGAGGAAGGCCGGTCTAGTCGTCCCAGTCTATGTCGTCGAA
>CAZHMV010000104.1:16790-20344 GCA_964532665.1 uncultured Anaerolineales bacterium | reverse complement strand
TTGAACTGGTCGGGTTGTTCCCAGTGAAGCGCATGTCCGGCATCGGGGATGATCTGCACGCCACCCCGCCAGAGCGTCGGGATCGTCAGCGCGCTGATGTATGGCTCGCTGACCAGTTGCTCGTGCTCCCCGTGGAGAATTGCCAGGGGTGCAGTGAGATTGGCCACCACCGCGATCTCATCCTTGTAGCCGCCAGGGCCAATGCTGCCGCCCAGGACGAGCCGTGCCTGCCCATCCGTGCGGCGAATATCTTCCTGAAAGAGGCCGGGGATGGAAGCGCCCGGCCTGAAGAACGCTGCCGCGAAGGCTGCCTCCTCCTCTTCTGTCAGGTCCGGTTTGAAGGCTGCTCCCATAACCGGGTTGGGCAGGAAGGCTTCGCCCATGGCCGGCGGAAAACCGATTGGCGGAGTGCCAAAGATCATCCAGCCGGCGGCCTCGGACAATTGGTCGCTGGCTTCCAGCAGGATATGTCCCCCCAGGCTCCAGCCGACAAAGACGGCTTCCGTCAGGCCCAGTTGTTCAGCAACGCCGACCACCACGCTGGCATAGCCAGGCAGGGTATAGGTTGCCTGCGGGTCGCTCGCCGGTGCCGATTGCCCATGGCCGGGAAGGTCCATCGCCACCAGGCGGAATTTCTCGCCCAATGAGCCCTCAAGCTGATGTTGGAACGACCGGCTCGATGAGGAGTTTCCGTGCACCAGCAGAGCCGCCGGCCCCGTGCCCTCACTTTGATAGACCGCAATTGAATGCGGGCCGACTTGCAGCTTTTGCATTTGCATATTTCTCTCCCTCTGTGTGAGTATAGAAAAGGTCACCCTGAGACAATCTCCGGCAGCCGGTCAGTGATGGCCTGACGCAGGCCACTCTGGAGCGCTTCCAGCAATTCTACCACACCAACGGGACAGTGACCAGTGACCAGTGACCAGTGATCAGTAACAGGAGTTACGCGGTAAAGGTGACCGGCACTTCCTGAAGCCCGTCAGAGGACCAATGACGCCGGTATTACGGCCAGAACAGGCATGCCAGACGCAGTTCCGAAGTGCCGGTCACCTGATTCCACTCTCACCGCGTAAGTCCTGTCAGTAAACAGTGATCAGATTCTGTTTACTGATCACTGATCACTGATCACTGGTCACTGGTCACTGTCCCCAACTGCCTCCGCCACCAACCACGCAACGTCCACCACCTCAATCCGCTCCTCGTACCCGGCCGTCTTCACTGCATCGCTGTACATGGCCATGTCCTTGGGGCAGGCCACGACGAAGTAGTGCAGGTTCTCGCCCAGGGCGGCGGCTTCGCGGATACGCTGCTCGCTGGGTCGCTCTCCGGTGGCGGTGTCCATCCAGATGCGCCCACCGCCGGCCCCGCAGCAGAAGGTATTCTCCCGACAGCGGGGCATCTCCCGCAGTTCGACCCCCAGGGCCTGTAAGATGCGCCGCGGCGCTTCGGTGACGCCGTTATAGCGGCCCAGGTAGCAGGGGTCGTGGTAAGTGACAACCGCACCATTCCGGCGTGCCGGCGTAAGCCTTCCAGACGTCAGCAAATCGGCCAATACTTCGGTGTAGTGGTAGACGGGGACGTCCAATCCGAACTCCCCATATTCGTTCTTCAGCGTGTTGTAGGAGTGGGGATCGGTGGTGACGATGGCCTTGAACTTGGCCTTTTCCATCTCCTTCAGGTTCTGCTCGACCAGCAGCTCGAACAGACCCTCTTCGCCCACCCGTCGGACGTCGTTGCCGGCGTTGCGTTCTCCTTCGTACAGAATGCCGAAGTCCAGGCCGGCCTGGTGGAAGAGGTGGGCCACCGTCTTCGTGTTCTCCTGCATCCGCGGGTCGTATGATGCGAAATCCCCCACGAACCACAGGTACTCCACAGGCTCCTTGCGGGCATCCTTGATTTTGAAATCCAGCTCCTTCTTCGCCCAGCGTGCCCGCCGGCGGGCCGGCTTGTTGAAAGAATTCCCCTGGCGCATGAAGCTCTCCAGCGCCGACTGCAGGTTGGGGTCCAGTTCGTCCCCCTCGTACACCAGACTGCGGCGGATGTCCACAATGTCCAGCATGGGTCTGTTCCCGACAGGGCAGATGTTCACGCAGGCAGCGCAGGTGGTGCAGGCCCAGACGGCCTCCTTCGGGATGGCCATCTCCAGCAGTGGCGGCGGATTCATTTCGAATTCGGAATTCGGAATTCGGAATTCGGATTGGCCTTCTGCCACTGCTGGCTCGGACAGTCTATTGGCAAAGGCGGCCAGATTGTGGTTGAGAAAGTAACGCTTGTTGATCTCCAGAGCGGCCGGGCTGAGGACCTGGCCGGTGCTGTGGGCCGGGCAGACGTCCTGGCAGCGGTTGCACATGATGCAGGCGTAGGCATCCAGGAGCTGGTACCAGCGCAGGTGGTCCAGTTGACTGGCCCCCTCACCATCCCGGGTCGGAGGGGCCAGCCGGCCCAGCGGTCGCTCCTCTCGCAGGATCCAGTTCACCGGTGCGATGAAAAGGTGGATATGTTTGGAGTAGGTGAAGTAGGGCAGGAAGAGCAGGATCAACCCTAGCGCCAGCCACCAGGTAACATGGATACCTGCCGTAAGGGTACCCTTAGCCATCCAGCCATCCAGCCCTCCAGCTACAAGACTGGCAGTGGGTTGAGTGATGTCAAAACCACCTGCTTCAGCGATCCGGAAGGCCTGGCCCAGCCAGCGGGAACCCACGTGGAACAGAATGAACAGCCCCACAATCAAGGAGTCGCGCCGAATGCCCCTCGGCACCTGGGGCCGCAGCAACACCCCCGGATTGAAGCTGAAGGGTTTCAACCCAAAGCGCCGAACGAGCAGCGCCGCCATGCCGATCAACCCGCCAACGCTCAGTAGATCGGCGATGAGGTTGTACAGGCCGAAGAGGCCGCCGCGATGGAGGGTGCTGAAGCCCAGGAATCCCTCAGCCAGGTCCAGGAGGTTGACCAGGCCGTAAAACGTAAAGGCGAAGAACACCAGGGCGTGGAAGAAACTCGCCCACCGTCGCGTGCGGATGATGGGCCGCTGGAGCAGGATGTCCAGGCTGACAGGGATCAGCCGGCGCAGGAACAGCCCCAGCGGCGGCCGGCCCTCTCCCCGTGTGATCACGCGGTAGATGCGGTAGAACCCGCGTGCAGTCAGCCCCACACACCCCAGAGCCAGCAAGATGAACAGAATGCGTTCCGGCAGCGTAAGCACAGTTCTTTCCCTCCGTTAGTTGACAGAGTGATTAGATCAAGAATACAATTGTGCTATCATCCAATAATATCAGTTTATCCATCACTTTTTGGAGGTGATTCAGATGGTGATGCAATCCCTCAAATCGGTTGAGACTGTTCGCACGACGATCAACTTGCCATCGGGTCTGGTGGAGCGCGCACAACGCCTGGTGGACATGGGCCTGGTGCAGAGTCGCAACGCCCTGATCTTGGCCGCATTGGAACATTTCGTGGAGCATCTGGAACGCCAGGTCATTGATGCTCAGTTTGCGGCGATGGCCGATGATGAAGCCTACCATACTCTAAACCTTGATCTGGCCGATGAGTTTGCC
>CAZHMV010000104.1:0-16690 GCA_964532665.1 uncultured Anaerolineales bacterium | reverse complement strand
TTTTTGCCTTTTCCACTTTCCCCCTTCCTTTACCCTTCTAATGCCTCCACCAACGCCTCCGCCACATCAAACAGGTCAGCCTCCACGCCGTAGTGAGCCACGTCGAAGATGGGGGCGTTGGGGTCGGTGTTGACGGCGATGATGAGTTCGGCATCCTTCATACCCTCCACATGCTCTGGCGCGCCGCTGATGCCCAGGGCCAGGTAGAGCTTGGGTTTGACAGTCATGCCGGATTTGCCCACCTGGCGGGTGCGTGGCAGCCAGCCGGCGTCCACGACGGGTCGGGACGATGCCACCACGCCGCCCAGCGCCTCAGCCAGCCCCTCGGCTACCTCGATGTTCTCCTCGCTCTGGATGCCCCGCCCGATGGAGACAACCACATCAGCGCGGGTGATGTCCACATCGCCGGCCTCCGGCTCGATGAGTTGCCGGAAGCGAGTGCGCAGCCCGTCCAGAGCCGCCGGCGGCGCCACCGCCTCGACGTCCGGTGGGTCTCCAGCGCGACCTGCATCGGCGGGGAAAGCGCCGGCCAGCACCGAGACCAGAGCCGGCCCGTCCGCCAGGGCACACTCAGCCATCACCTTGCCCCCGTAAATCTGGCTGGTGGTGACTACCGCGCCGTCTTCGGTCCGCAGACCGTTACAGTAGGCCACCAGGGGCCAGTCCAGGCGGATGGAAAGCGCGGCTGCCAGGTCCATCCCCATGGCGGTGTTGAGGAGCAACGTCAGACGCGGCTGGTGCTCGCGCAGGAGGGATTCCAGCACAGCCAGGTAAGCCTCGGGGGTGAAATCGGCCAGGGCCGGGGCGTCCACCGCCAGGACCCGATCCGCAGCCGCCATCTGGCCGGCCAGATCCTCAACCCCATGGCCCAGCAGCAGTCCGATGACCTGGCCGCCCAGTCCATCAGCCAGGATACGGGCCGCCCCCAACGCCTCCAAAGTGGGCTCGGTGAGTTCGCCTTTTAAGTGTTCGGCAATGACGAAGATGGTATCAGACATAGTGAGTTCTCCTCTGGTACTACGTACTGCGCATTGCGTACTGCGTACTGCGTGAGAGGGAAATACGCAGTACGCAATACGCAACACGTCACACAATCCCTCGTTCCTGCAAGATTTCCACAATCCTCTCCGCCACGTCCTCCTCATCCCCCTCGACAAACTCGGCCCGGCCGGTGGCCTCGGGGGTGAACATGCGCTGCACGGGGGCCATCGGCGCTTCGGGCACCTCGTCCGCCTCGATTTCCTCAATGGTGGCCTGTTTCATGGCCTGGCGCACCCGGCTGACCGGGGCGTAGCGGGGGGCCTGGCGCGCGGCCTGGATACCCAGCACCGCCGGCAGACTCACCTCCATCTCGGCCATGATGCCGCCCCAGTACTCCTTGTGCACCGTGGCCACCCCCTCGCTCACCTGAACGCCGGTCACTACGCCAACGTTGGGCAGCCCCAGGTAAGCAGCCAGCATGGGAGCCACCTGGCCGTCCAGGTCATCGGCCGCCTGGACGCCGACCAGGATCAGGTCGTAGTCCAGGTCGCGGATGGTGTCAGCCAGAAGGCGGGCCATGGCATGGCTGTTTAGCCCCTCCTCATCAAAATCGCCGACGACCATGATTGCCCGGTCTGCTCCCTTGGCAATGGCTGTGTAGAGAGCTTGATCGAGCTCACCGGTGGTATCCACGCCGACCACGGTCACGCTACCGCCGGCCCCTTCCTTCAGCAGCAGAGCCTCCTCCAGCGCATGGTCATCGAATTCGTTGAGCACGAAACTCAACACATCAGGGTCCAGGCCGGTGCCTTCTGCGTTGATCTCCAGTTCCTCGACCAGGTCGGGCACGTGCTTTACGGCGACGATGATGTTCATATCCTCCTCCACGGGTCAAGGGGAACTTAGGGGAACTTAGGGGAACTCCTAGGGAACTGAGGGAACTCAGGTGACTCAGTCCCCTAAGCTCTTGAAGTTCCCCTTAGTTCCTTGAGTTCCTCGAGTTCCCCTAAGTTCCTTCAGTTCCTTGAGTTCCCTAGTGCCTCATCAATGAGCTCAGCAATGTCCCGCACCGCCAACCGGCCCTCATTCCCGGTAGACTTCACCGCATCCTCAAAGCGGGAGACTTCGTAGGGGCAGCAAACGACCAGGGTGTCGGCACCGGTGGCGACGGCTTCCAGGACCCGCTGCTCCGACAGTCGCCGGCTCTGATGGTTGACGGCGAAGCCATCCAGCCACATGCCGCCCCCGCCCCCACCGCAGCAGTAGCTATTCTCCCGGCAGCGCCACATCTCGACGAATTCCACACCAGGCAGGGCCTGGATCAGTTGGCGCGGCGCGTCGTACTCGCCGTTGTGTCGGCCCAGGTAGCATGGGTCGTGAAAAGTCACTTTGTAGTCCAGCGGCTGGCGCATCAATTCCTGGAGCCGATCCAGGTGTTGGGCCAGCAACTGGGTGTAATGCCAGACCTCGTAGTCGCCACCATGTTTGGGATACTCTTTGCGGAACGCGTTCAAGGCGTGGGGATCGGTCACAACGATACGTTGGAATTCGTATTTCGAAAGGGTGACAATGTTCTCCTCAGCCAGCATTTCGAACAGCCCTCCCTCCCCGGCCAGCCGCTGGGAGTCGCTGACGCACTTTTCCTCTCGCCCCAGGATGCCAAAATCCACCCCGATGGCGTTAAAGACGCGAGCCAGGGCGTGGCTGGCATCAATGCCCCGAGGATGGTAGGACGGGTAGCACTCCACCCACCACAGCCACTCGACCGGCTGCTTCTCCTTGTAGAGCAGCGGCACAGGGACGCCGGCCTGCCTGACCCACCGATCCCGTTTGCGGGCCGGCTGCCCCAGCGGGTTGCCGTAGCGGAAGGTGTTTTCCAGGGCCTCCTGTAATTCCGTCGGCACGTTGCCCTCCAGAATGGCAACCTCTCGGGCAACGGGCATGATCTTGATCATGTCCACTTCTTTGGGGCAGACCCGCAGGCAGTTCATACAAGTGGTGCACAGCCACAGGTCCGGCGATCCCAACAGATTCACCCCCGTTTGCGCTTTGCGGTAGAGCTTACGCGGACCGTAGTCCCCCACCACGTCCACCGGACAGACAGGAACACACTTGGCACACTGGTAACACCAGGCAAAAGATTCAGCCTCCGGGAGATCAGCCACCTGCTCGATAAGTTCCGGCGTGTACTCCCAGATGACCCGCTGCTCGAACATACGGTTCCAGGGGCCGGAAATGTCCATCCCCTCGACAATGGCCGTTTCTTTTTCCCATATCGCGTCAACTTTGTCCAGACCAGCTTCCATGTATCAACTCCTTGATCCAGGTCAGAGTTCCTCAGAGTTCCCCGAAGTTCCCCTGAGTTCTCCCGAGTTCCCCTGAGTTCCCCCGAGTTCCTCCGAGAGATCCGGGAACTCAGGGGAACTCTGAGGAACTCATTGTTTCGGCAACCCCAACAACCGGCGCATCATGTTTGGCAGCGTGGGGAGCAGGCGGTTGAACTCCCGGCTCAAGCGCCAACTGGTGACGCCGTAAAGATAGATACTGTAGGCACAGGCCAGAAAGACGGCGGCGGCGAAGGGTCGCCGGCGCGGGTGCTCTGTCAGTTCCGGCGTGAGCAGGCCGGTGCCCTCGGCGAAACGCATACTCATGGCCGTCACATGGCCTACTTTGACGTATCCCTCGGCCACGTCGTCGGCCAGCAAGTTGTGGACGCTGCCGGCCAGCAAGGGCAGGACGCCCGTCCGGGTGGTGGTATCCCACAGCCAGCGCGTCCACAGCCAGTGATTGTCGGGGAAGGTGTAGTGCAGCAAGCCGGTGGCCAGTTCCAGCCGCAGCCGGGGGTCCAGCCCATGCAGGCGAGCCGCGAAGCCGGCGACGCGCGTTGCTGCCTGACTGCTACCATGGAGAAGTTCACGGGTTACCACGGTTATGTTGTGCTGTGCCAGGTACTCGGCCAACGTCGTGGCATGCCGGCGGGCCACAGCCACCGAACCGGCGATCCACACTATGTCATCCTGTGTCAGTGACCGGATAGGGCCTGGTTCACCCAGGTAGTCGGCGAAACGATCATGTCGCTCCGCCAATTCGTCAGCCACGGTGATGAGGTCTACCGGATCGGCCTGTCCCAGAGCTGCCTGAAGGGTTTCCAGAAGTTCGGGATCGTCGGGACCGGTCTTGGTTTTGATGATGTGGCTGGACCGTTGGCCAAAGGCCATGAACTTCTCTCTCCTACGCCGCCCGGGTCAACCCGGCCCGCCGGACGGCTGCAACGGCCCGGGCCGCAGCCAACCCGGCGGTGGAGAAGGTGTCGTCCAGGTCGGCAGGACCGGCAGCCGCGCCGGCCACGAAGATGCCCGGCCGCGAGGTGGCCACCGGGTCCACACCCGTTGGCCCGCCGGCTGCGATGTAGCCGTACTTGTTTTGTTCCACGCCCAGGAGTTTAGCCGCCGCCCGCGTGCCGGCGCTGGGCTCCATGCCCACGGACAGCACCACCAGGTCCACCGTCACTTCCATGGGCCGGCCCATGGTGGTATCCTCGCCTCGGACGAGCAACCGATCTCCCTTGGGCAACACTTCGCTGATCAGACCCTTGATATAGTTGACCTTGTGCTGCTCCTGGGCCGGCCAGTAGAGTTCGTTCTCCCAGTAGCCGTACATGCGCATGTCGATGTAGAAGATGAAGACCCGGCTGTCAGGCAACTGTTCCCTGACCTCGATGGCCTGTTTGCTGGCGATGCCACAGCAGACCTTGGAGCAGAACTCGTTGCCAATCTGCCGGTCGCGGGAGCCGACACACTGGATGAAGCACACCCGCTCCGGTGGCTGGCCGTTGGACGGGCGTACCACCTCGTGCGCCTTGAGCATGCCCTCCAGATCGGCGATGGTGATGACGTCGGGGAAGGAGTAGTAGTTGTAGAACTGGGTCTCGCGGCCGGGGTCGAAATGCTGGAAGCCGGTGGCCACGATGATCGCGCCAGCGTCCACCGTCTGTGTGGCAACGCCGTTCTGCACCGTCACCTGGAAGCTGCCGGCCTCCCCTTCACACGCGACAACCTGGCTGCTGGTGAGAGCTTCCACATTGCCGTTACCGGTCACGGTGGCCATGATTTCGTTCATGGCATCTTCAGCATCGCGGAAGTGGTGGGTGAGCCTGGCGTAGTGCGCCTCATCCGGCATACCGCCCAGGCGGTCGCGCTTTTCCACCAGGACAACCGGGTAGCCCAGGTCGGCCACGGAGCGGGCCGCTTCCAGGCCGGCCGGCCCCCCGCCGATGATCAATACTTTGTCACGGGACATGAATTCCTCCTCCGTTGTGAGGTGTACGCAATACGCAGTACGCAATACGCAGTACGCAGTACGTAATACGTACTGCGTACTGCGTATTGCGTAGTGTCACGCCGTTACAACGATCGGCTCGTCGGCATCCTCCCAGGTCAGGCCGGGCTTCTCGCCTGCTCGGATGGCCTCCAGGTCAGCCTCGAACTCCTGCCAGTAAAACTCCCAGTCGATGCCCAGCTTCTCCATCATCGGACGCCAGTCCGTCGAGTGCCAGTGGAGCTGGAGCACGCGGAAGGGGTGAGCACCCATGGCCAGGGCTGCAACCTGGGCATCAGAGAGGACGGGTATGCCGACATTGCGTTGATGGGCTTTGCCGGCGAACTGGCTCTTGTCCAGCGTGGTGACACAGCCGGTGTCATGGGTGACCGTCAGGTCAGGGTCTACTTCGTTTTTCATGACCTCGATCTTCCGCAGGACGGCGAAGGAACGCGTGAAGTCCCGCTGAACCAGCACGTGCCGGAAACCGAAGCCGCAGCAGTCGAACCAGGTGGAGTAGTCGGCCACATTCATGCCCAGGGCTTCCAGCAGGCCGGTGACGGTAGCCGTGCGCTGCCCGCCGTAGATGTCGGGGTCGTAGATGGCATCTTCGGCAACGATCTTGTAGTAGTGGCAGGCGGGGTGGACGCAGGCTGTCAGACTGCTCAGGTCTACCACCTGGCGCTCAGCGACCTGGTGGCGCATGACGTGCACCCATTCGCTGTAGTGCACGATCTCCTCGGGGACGACCAGCGGCTTGCCCAGCCTGTCCAGGATACGCCGCACCTCGGCCCGATAGTCCGCATGATGGACCAGTTCCTCTCGGGCCTCTTTATAGTGCCCGTAGCTGGTGCCACAGTGAATGAGGGGGTAGTAGCCGGTCTCGTAGGCGGCGGCGAAGTTGCGAGACATGACGGCTAACTGCGCGGCCGCGTTGGACGTGGCCGAAGCGTAGTAGTTCCAGCCGGTGCACGAGGTTTGATCCGTGGGGTCCACGAAGTCCAGCCCGAACTGGCGGTGCAGCCAGAAGATGGAAGCCGAGTAGCCGGGGATGTGACCGCACTGGCCGCAGGACTTGTGATGCCAGGTCTGCTCGATGGGGATTTTCTTCGTGCGCCCGAATTTGGTGGTGACCTCCACATAAGGTTCGGGGACGCGCTGAACGATCAACTCGCCCCTGGCTTCCAGTTCGAAAAGCTCCTCTCGCAGGTCATGGGTCGGGGCCGTGGCAGGGTCGCGGATTACCGGATTGGACTTCTTATCCAGAATTCCGTCTACGGAAACCAGGCCTGTCGCTGCCATCACTCATCCTCCCATTCTTCCAATTCATCTTCCATCACATCAACCAACAGTTCGTACAACCCCTCGTCAACCTCGTTGATGATTTCCATGTTGTCGGTTTCAAACCAGATGGTGTACAACTCACGTAGCGTCTTCTCATCCGTCTTCCAGGCCGCGTCGGTGACGCCCCGCAAGGTGTCCACCGGGATGGCCTTGCGCCACACGTCCATGTTTTGGCTGAAGTCCTGCACCCAGGGACCCCAGTCTGGGAAGAAGTCGGGTTGGAGCATGTCGGGGGAGACCTGGTTGCCTTTGAGCATGACCTTGTAGATGACGCGACTGTAGCCCTGGAGCACATCCCGGGTCTCCTGGATGCCGTTGCGGACGGCCACCTCACGGATCAGGGTGACCAGCCCGCCGGGGTTGTTCTGGCGTGGGCAGCGGACGCAGGAAAAGCACTGTGCGCAGTTCCAGATGTCTTCCAACAGGATTTCGTAGATGCGGTCCACGTCCTCGCGAGCCATGGCCTGGGCAATGACGCGGGGGCTGTAGTCATAGAAGCGGGCCGACGGGCAGGCCGAGACGCAAATGCCGCACTCGTAGCAGCCATACAGGTAGTCCTCGTAACGCGGATCTTCCTTCACCTCCAGGAATAGACGCTGTTTCTCCTCGTGCGGCACGTCAGGGTATTTGTCTGTGACTTTGCCGGGGTTCCAGGCTATCAAGCTTCACCTCCTTCACGTGAAACGTGATGCGTGATGCGTGAATCATTCCTCACGTGTCACGCATCACGCATCACGTTTCACGCCTTCCTGCTCGTTCGCTATTGAGCGCCTCTATCATCTCATCCCAACGGGGTACACCGACGAAACGGGTTGAGCCGACGAAGACCGTAGGGACGGAGAGAACGCCCTCGGCTCTGGCCGCTTCTCGGCCCCTGGCACTGGCCAGGCTGATGACCTGCATCTCAACGTCGTCGCGCTGATCGCTGAGCTTTTGCGCCATCCGAATGGCGGTGCTGCAACCTGTGCACACGGGATGGGTGAACACGCGAATCGTTACCCCGCGCGTGTCAGCCATCAGATCTCGAATCCTTCACAGTGGACGCAGTCGTCCAGCCCTTTGTCTTCCATGAAGGCAGTGTAGGCGCGAACGGCCTCTTCGCCTGTCACAAGGTCTCCCAGCTCCTCTTCCAGGTTGGAAGGCTTGATGCGCAGAATCCAGCCCTGGCGATAGGGACTCCGGTTGACCAGGCCGGCGTCCTGCAGGAGTCGTTCGTTGACAGCGATGATCTCGCCCGATACGGGGGTTCTGAAGGGGCCGAGCCACTTCCCACTCTCCACGACCGCCACCACCTTGCCGCGCGGATACACCGCTCCCACCTTCTTGAACGTGACGTGAAGGATGCCGCCGGCGGTGGTCTGGGCCACGTCGGTGAGGCCCAGGGTCACGGCGCCATCCTCATCACAGCGCAGCCAGGTATGTTGATCAACGACGTAGTGCAGGTGAGGGGGGATGATGCAGTTGCGTATGATAGCGACGTCGTCCAGCATCAGAAGCTGATCACAGCGTCAGCCTCGGTTGCCATGTCATTGAAGGCGGCTCCGCCGATCATCTCCACACCCTCGATCATGTCGTCTATGCTCAGATCGTGCAGGTCCAGGCTGGGCTGGCAGACATATAGCCTGACCCCCACATCGAGAGCCGTGTCGATGAACTGGCGGAGCCTGGCGCCGCGCTCACCTTTGGGGCCAATGCTGTCTGCGACGCCTTTGCGGAGGAGTGTCGGTCCGTTCATGGTGAAGTAGATACCCACTTCGTTGTCCATGGCAGCCGCGGCTGCGGCCAGGTAGAAGGGTGTGGCACAGCGCTCCGGGCTTTCGACCCCGTGAGTCATCACGTACAGGATTCGGCCTTCGTAGTCCTCCAAGCTATCTCTCCTGTATTAGATGAACATAGAGATATCGGCATCGGCGGCGAAATCCAGGAAGCCGGCGGCACCGAGACATGACACCCCCTCGATGAGGTCCTCATCCCTGACGCCCATGACGCCCATCGTGGTGGCACACGCGTAGAAGTTGACCCCCATCTCCAGGCAGGTGTCCAGCAGCTCCTCCACAGTGGGCATGTTGGCGTTTTCCATCCAACCCTTCATGAAACTGGTGGCCAGTGCCGTGGCCCCAGGGAGCATGCCGACAATGTTCGGGACCTGAATCGGCACGCCCGAGAAAGGCGGGGGCATGGCCGGGTTGCCGACCGGGGCCACTTTCATGACCGGCAGTTTTTTCTTGTTGATCAAATCGAGCCCGTAGAAAGTGCAAAAAACGCCGACTTCCCAGCCCAGGGCAGCCGCAGTGCTGGCCAGAATCAGTGGGGGGTAGGCCATATCGAGGGATCCCTTGGACGCAACCAGGGCCAGCCGGCGGGGTCGCGCCTCCTGTCCATTATCAGCCATTGGTAAACCTCCTTCTACCGGGTGCGCCGAATGTAGAATGTAAACGTGTCGTTTTCCGTTTCGCTGGCCATCAGTTCGTGGCCGGTCTGGCGAGCCCAGGCTTCCATGTCGGCCGGAGCGCCAGGATCGGTAGCAATCATCTTCAAGACCTGCCCCACCTCGAGCTCCTTGATCGTCTTGGAGGTCTTGATAACCGGGATGGGGCACAGGAGCCCGGTGCAGTCTAGCACCTTGTCAGCGGTGAGTGTAGTGGCCATGAGAAATCCTCCTTTCGCCACTTCTGTCTGTTTCTTTCAGACAATCCTTGACCGGGGATACAGTGATGACACCGCCGCACCCCTATATTAAGCCGACTTGTGCAGGATGTCATCCCCCTTGAGGGGGAATATGGCTCCCCTGTGGGGGGGAATTCGCGCTGGGGTGCACCGATGTGAGTTAGATGAATAGTTTACGATACAACCGTCTCTGTGTCAACTCTCGCGGGCGGCCTCAAAGGATCAGGGTGTATTCAAGTCCGGTTGTAGGGGCGATCCCTTGCGGTCGCCCTGGGCGGGTGCAAGACCCGCCCCTACCAACCCATTTTGAACGCACCCAAAGGATCAGGACTGTTGCGCTGTGGGCCAAGCTAGGGTAAAATTGGGAAGCCCCATCCTCAACCACAATCGAGCCAGGCCGAGCGTGTCAAAGTCCGGGTAGTTTCGTGATCACCAGAGGTACTGACCATGACTGATCCAGAGAGACTGTCACATCACCGCCGTGTCTTTCTATTTCTGGTAGCCTATCGTTGGGCCAGCCTGCTGCCGGCGCTGTGGCTACTGCGGTCCGGGGAGAGGGGCCTATCATCGATGAGCCTGGCTCCGGGGCTTGTGCTGGCCATCGCAGCCGGCGTCACACTGCTGATCACTGCTTCCCACCGCGCCCTCAACCACCTGTTGACTGAGCGTCCCTATCTGCTGGGGGTGGACATGCTCTTCGCGGCCGGCCTGTTGGCAGTCAGCAGGAGCACCCACAGCCCATACTATCTGTATGCCCTGAGCCCCTTGTTGGCCAGCGCGTTCTTCTTCCAGGTGCGGGGCGCGCTGGTGGCAGCAGGAACCTTCACTCCGCTCTACCTGCTGGCCCTGGCAGCCAGCCAGCGCCTCTCTGCCATCCCGGCAGAGCCGGAAGTGCTTTTCACCCAACTGGCCGGCATCTGGCTGATCGCTGTCCTGTTCAGCTACCCTTCCGTGCTGCTCAAGCGCCTGCGAGAGGCCCATGACGCATTGATGGAGGCCCGCGATGATTTGGCCCAGCAGAATACCCATCTGACCGACGCTCATCGACAGCTCAAGATCATTCATGATCTCACGGTCTCCCTGCAGGCAGCGTCCGACGTGCAGTCGGTTCAGCAACGCGTGTTGTTGGCAGTCACTGGAGAACTGGAGTTCTCACAGGCCATTGTTGGTTTGGTAAGTCCGATCACCCAGAAGCTGGAGGGCTGGCAGTGCTATCCACCGAACGGCGGCCCACCTCCATCGGTTGCCCCGCTGCCGCTGGAGCCGGAGAGTGGTCTGCTCGTGCAGTGGTTGATGGACCGAAAGGCGGTGTGGTGGTCTGACGAACACGTGCTGACGTCCGATGCGACGCTGAACGCCTGGCTTAGCAAGGGCCCGTGGCTCATGCTACCGATGGCCTTGCGAGAACATCCGGTTGGCGTCCTGCTGGTGTCGGCGGATGCCGATCCCGATGGACTGCCCGAGGATCGACTGGCAATGTTGAAGTCGGTTGTCAGTCAGGCGGCGGTGGCTTTGGGCACGACGATGTTGTGCATCGACCGGGCACGCCGGCTGGCAGTGGAGCAGGAGCGCAATCGGATCGCCCGGGACATCCACGACACCGTGGCCCAGTCTCTGTTCGGCATCGTTTTTACCCTGGATGCCTGCATCAAGATGTTGCCGGACCAGGCGGAGGCCGTGAGGCAGGAACTGGTAGAGCTTCGCGACCTCGCCAGCCAGGTGCGTGACGAAGTTCGCCGCTCCATATTCGATATCTGGCCTTCGGAGTTAACCCTGGAGCTGTTCACAGATAACCTGCGAAAGTATGCGATTCGCTCCAGCGGCTCCCGGGGGTTTCACGTGGATTTCAGTACCGGAGGTGATTTCAGCCGGCTGTCGCCAGTCATCCGTCGCAGCCTGTACCGCATCACTCAGGAGGCCCTGGCGAATGTGGCTCACCACGCCGGTGTGAATTCGGCTCGTGTTTGCATGCGCGTGGAAGCGGACCGGGTGTACCTGAGCATCCAGGACCGTGGGAGAGGGTTTGATCCCGAAGCTGTGCTGACTCGCGAGCAAGGCCGGGAGCGATTCGGTCTGCTAGGCATGCGCGAGCGCATTCACGCCCTGGGTGGAGAGTGTGAGATCGTGAGTCGCAGTGGTGAGGGAACGTCGGTATCTATCCAGGTGCCCGTCAACGGCAGGTACGGTTATGCGTGAAAGTCGGATTCGCATCCTGATCGCCGACGACCATGCAGTCGTGCGGAAGGGCCTGGCCATGGTGTTGCGCCTGGAGCCGGATTTCGAGGTGGTTGGCGAGGCCGGGGACGGCCAAAAGGCGGTGGAACTGACGCGCATCCTGCGGCCAGACCTGGTGTTGCTCGACCTGATGATGCCCGGAATGAGCGGGAAAGAGGCGGCTCTGGCACTGCGAGCGGCAATGCCGGGGGTGCGAGTGCTGGTGTTGACAGGTGCGGAACTGGATGAAAGTCTCTTCGATATGCTGGCAGCGGGCGTGGACGGCTACGTCCTGAAGGACATCGAGCCCGACGAACTGGCATACGCCATCCGGGCCGTGATCGCTGGCGAGGCGTATCTGCATCCGGCAGTGGCGCGCCACCTGATGAACCGGCTGGCAGCCCGACGGGAATCACCGCCTGCACCGCAGACCCATCTCACGCCGCGCGAACTCGAAATTCTGCGCTGGATGGCCACGCCGGCCACCTACCGCGAGATTGCTGAGCAACTGGTCGTGAGCGAAGAAACGGTGCGCAGCCACGCCAAACGCATTCTGAGCAAGCTACAGCAGCCCAACCGCGCTCAGGCGGTACTGGCAGCGCTCCGTGTTGGCCTCATCGAACTGCCCCAGTAGGGCTCAAGATACCGCTGCAAGGAAAGATCATCTCAGCCGGCGCTTTCCACCGGCATGGGCTCCGGCCGCGCGACCGCCAGGAACTTCGCAGCCTGATGGGCCATCCCCACCCCCACGGCCATGGACACCGTGCTGGTGATGCTGCCCATGGCAAGCAGCGGCACCCCCACCAGCGAGTGGCCCAAGTTGCAACCGCCGGCAATCGCCGCGCCGACACCCATCAAGAAGCCCCCCAGCGCCAACTCCGCATACCGCCGGAGCGACTCGCCGCGAATCCACAGCGTGCCGGCTGTCGCGGCCGCCACGAAAGAGCCGGGCACGATGCCGACCAGGGCTACCGGAATCCACATCGACCCACCGCCGCCACCCTGGGTCAGCGCGGCCAGCGCGTTCGCCGGCACACCCGATGTGCCGAAGGTGTAGTTAGAACCGCCGGCTCGGGCCAGCAGCCACGCCAGACTGCCGAAGACGCCGACGGCCACGCCGAGGGCCGGCCAGCCCCACAACGGGTTGCGCGATGCGCGTGGGGAGCGCCACAACCAGACGGCGATCAACACCCACAAGACGCCAACCAGGAACAGGCCGGCCGGGCCGAAGATATTGACCGCCGTTGCGCTCTGGCCACCTACCGCGACCTGGGGACCTTGCAGAGCCTGGCGCAGCGACGCCAGCGGACCGCGATAGGTGATAACGTCCCCCATAGCCCAGAAAGCCAGCCCAGTCAGGGTCCCCAACATGCCATGACCCAGCTTGTAGAACAGCCCCGTGATGCAACTGGACGCCAGGACCATGCCGATGCCGAAGATGATACCACCGACGACGTTGGCCAGCCAGGTGAAAGGTGGAATCCAGGGCTCGATCAGGCCCAGAGCCATCAGGCCCCGCACCAGGGGCACGGCGATCAGCAGCGATAGCAGATAGGCTCGAAACAGGTCAAGTTGAGCCGGCCGGCGGAACAGCCCCCGCAAGGTGCTGTGGAAACACAGGTCCCCCCGCTCGACGATGTAGCCAAGGCCCATACCGGTCAGGAATGCCAGAATCAATGTCATGGAGTCTCCTCTCCTGTCTGCCAGGGGGCGCGTTCAGTTACATTTTCCATGCCTCTATCCTCGCCCTTAGCCAGGTCAGGTCATCGGCGTTCAGGGGGGGGTGGTGGTGGGGGTTGGTCGTAGTCAAGCAGTCGCTCGTAGCCCACCAGCTCAAAACAGGCTTCGACGGCGGCCTGCAATCGGAGAGGCACGTCGGGGTCAGGCGGCAGCAGCGGAACCGGCACCGTGGGCAGCGGTTCGCGCAAGCCAATTGGCCAGACTTCGCTGATGGGGTGACGGGTGAAGCGGCTAAGGAAAACGTAGTACGGCGCCGGCGGCAGTTCGCCGCCGCTGAGGGGAATTCGCTGACCGCTCCGCAGCAGGTCTATTTCCAACAGGTGAGTCTGGGTCTGCAGGAGGGCGAGGCGTTTCTCGAGGTACTCTCGAAAGCCGTCCCCGTGTTTGTTGACCGGGGACAGGATTTCAATCACCGTAACCAGCCGGCGCTCGGCCACGTCGCGAATCTCGACGCTCAGGAGTGGCACCTCCACAGGAAACGGGTTTATCAGTTCAACTGCCGGCGGGGTGGCAGCCGTGTACGCAGGCGCGGCTGTCTCCCTGACGCCAGGAGAGTGGACCACGTGAACATCGGAATAGATGACACGTTGCGTCGGCAGATCAAAGATGCTCAGGCCGGAACGGTCAACGACGTAACGTTTGCTCAGCAACGCGACGTATTTGGGAGGCAGCAGCGGTAGCAACTGCCCCCGTATCTGGTGGGCAAGGGTGTCGTGAAACTCTTGCCACAGTTCGCCTTCGAGATACGGGTCCATGCCGGGAAAAGGTGATCCGCCCATGATTCGACGCTCCTCACGCTGTCCAGATCTGAAAAACTATAGAATAGTCATGAATTCATTCAACAGATCATCGGCCCAGGAACCGCGCTATCGTGTCACCGGCGCGGAACTGGCGCATGTACGGGGCAATGTTCTCCACGGTGAACGGGCGCGGCTCCGCAACGAACCGGCGGATGGCGTTGTCCGTCGTGACGTTGTTCACGGCCAGCAACTCCAACAGGCTACGCGTCACGGGCGGGGCCGGCAGCGCTGTTTCCATGAGCGCTACGATCATTTCCAGAAGCGGCCTGGGGAACGGCACCATGAGCCGGCGCGCGCCGACAGCCGCCAGAGTGCGCCGTTCGATCTCCTCCAGCGTCAGCACCTCCGGCCCCCCGATTTCGTACTCCTTCCCGCTCGTCTCGCGATCGTCCAGCGCCTTGACGCTGCACGTCACCACGTCTTCCACCCACACCGGCTCAAACTCAGCCTCGCGATCCACGATGGGAAAAATGAGAGGGCTGAGGGGCACCAGCCGCGCGAAGGTGTTGGCGAACTCGTCCTCCGGCCCCCAGATCACCGACGGCCGAAAGGCGGTCCAGTCCAGATCGGACGCGGCAACGTATTCCTGGGCCTTACCTTTCGAGGCCAGAAAGCGATACGGCAGTTTGGAGTCCGCGCCCAGTTGCGATAGATTGATAAACCGTCGGACGCCAGCGGCCCTGGCCGCTTCGACGACGTTGATCGTGCCCCGGTAGTTGATCTCCTCGTAGGTGCGGCCGCCCTTTTCGATGGCGATGGCGACCATGTGGATGATGGCCGTTGCGCCTTCGAAGGCCGGCCCCAAGCTGTCGGGACGGGTCACGTCGCCTTCGACCAGGTCGATGGACAGGCCCTTCAACCGTCCCTCCTTTTCAGCCCATTGCCGGCTGCGTACCAACGCCCGCACGGGCCGGCCCATCTCGACCAGCCGCTTCACGATGTGGCTGCCAACGTACCCTGATCCTCCGGTAACGACGATCATCTTGATTCCTTTCCTGGTGAGCGCGACCGATTCTGCCTGCTCAATCATAGCGCAGACACCCATCTTTTGTCCAGACCGGGCAGAAGCCGGCGCTGGAAAAGCGGTTAGCGCGAATAACTCTTGCGGTGACCGGGTAGCAGCCCAATCGCATTGGCCGTCGCTGGCCAGATCTGCCCAACACGGTTGGGCTTCTACCCATATCAAGGTGCAAGATACACAAGAGGGGCCGGCTGACATCAGCCGGCCCCTCTTCACAGTGGAACCTGAGAGGAAAGAAGGCTAGCTATGCCCGTTGGAGAGAGCCTGCATCAGTTGTGGCATGAGCATCGGCTCGGGAACCGCGCCCTCGATGTGGATGTCCTCGTTGATGACCGTGCGCGGCACACCCATGACGTTGTATTTGATGGACAAGTGCGGAAATTCCGTGGCCTCCACCATGTCAGCGGTGATCCAGGGACTGGCGTAGGCCAGTTGATGGGCCAGCACCACGGCGCGCGGGCAGTACGGGCAGGTGGGCGTGACGAAAACCTGGATGTGCACCGGCTCCTGGATGGTCTTCACCATGTCCAGGGTATCGGCACTGAGTTGGAGCTCGCCGCTGCCTGTCAGCTTGATGGCTTCGAGCAGCGAAGCAAACTCGTAGCCGGCTGGGATGCCGTAGAACCGGATGCCGGCATCTTCCTCATCCTCGTCGAGTATGACGATCGCCGGAATCTTGTCCACGCCGTACTTCGCAGCCACATCCGCGTCTGCTATGAAGTCGTATACCTCCAGCGTCAGGTTGTCCGACAATTCACATAATTCCTCGACGAGCTGGTGAGTTTCCTTGCAAAAATCGCACTCGAATTCCTGAGTGAACATCAACAGTTTAACTGGCCGGCTGAGTTCCGCTTCCAAATCCTCGGTGATCAGCCGGCGTTCTTTGTCTGGAATGAGCGACATTGGGTCCTCCTTGGTAAGGAATATCGACGTTCTACGGGGTTTAGATGCAGTGAGGGACGAAAAGTTACATTGCCGGCTCGATGTTCTCGATCCTGTAGCTGGTAGTAATCTCCGCCATGCCTTTCACCGTGGCGCTGACAGAGCAGTATTTCTCCTCGGACAGTTCGATAGCCTGCGCCACGGCTTTCTCCGACAGCCCCTGGCCACGCAGGATGTATTCCACGTGAATCTTGCGATAGGGCCACGGCGGATCGGCGGCCTGCTGGCCGGTGACGATGATCTCCAGGCCGGCCAGCGGCTGGCGCTTCTTCTCCAGGATGTTGACCACGTCATAGGCCGTACATCCACCCAGGGCCACCAGCAGCAACTCAGCCGGCTTCATTCCGATCCCGTTCTGAGAATCCTGGGACGACATCACGACCGAGTGTTTCGAACTATCGACACCGACGAACTGGCGTCCGTCGAGCCATTTTATGTGCGCTTCAGGCATGAATCCTCTCCTTCTCAGGCAGTGACCAGGGACCAGTGAACAGTAATCAGTGATCAGTTATCAGTTATCGCCGATCATCACTCGAAGAGCACGTTATCGTCAGTCTTCATGTTTCATGGAGCCCCGTAGGGGCATGTTGACTGATCACTGTTCACTGTTCACTGATTACTGCTCTGAAAATACCTCCTGTCGCTAGGCGGCGGTTGGGAGGGC
>CAZHMV010000103.1:0-20477 GCA_964532665.1 uncultured Anaerolineales bacterium | reverse complement strand
TCTAGTGTCGCGGACTGTTGTCCGCTCGGAGCGCCCCACTAATTTGTGTAGACCCAAATTCAGCAACCAGACAGTCTCTCCGTATGCACAGGGTTAGTTTCGCGCTACTGCCTTCTCAGCTATCCTCCCGCAGGTTGCGACGAGCAGCGATTTTGCCCAAAGAGGAACTGAGGGCGGCGATGCGTGGACAGAGAAGGGTTAAGCCTGCGGGAGGGTGGGACCCAACCTCCACAGTATCAGGTCTGGAGCGGGCGACGGAGTTCTGCGGGGACGTTTCTGGGGTGGTAAAAGAAGTATGACTTCTCTCTACCTCTCACCCCCGTCTCTCAAGGGGAGCCAGAGGGTGAAATGGCTGCCCTGGCCGGGCGTGCTGTCTACCTCCAGCCGGCCACCATGGGCGATGGCCAGGTCGCGGGCAATGGTCAGGCCCAACCCCATCCCCTGGGGGAAGCGGCGGGCCGAGGCTCCGCGATAGAAGGGCGTAAAGATGCGCTCCTGGTCTTCGGGTGCGATACCAGGGCCGGTATCACTCACCCGAATCCAGATCGCATCTCCCCCAACGCCGGCACCAGCAGAGATCGTACCGCCGGCCGGCGTATACTTGATGGCATTGCTGACCAGATTGCCCAGGGCCTGAGCCAGGCGATCGGGGTCTACGGTCAGCGTGGGCAAATCGGCGGGGAACGTGGACTCCCAGTGCAACCCCTTCTCCTGAGCAGCCGCCCTCCAGGGGGCCAGCATCCGGGGAAGCCACTCACCCAGGGCCACGGGCCGGCGGTTCAGTTCCAGAGTCCCAACCACCTGGTCGTGAAGCCGGGCCACGTCGTCCAACAGACGTTGTAAATGCCCCACCTCTGCTTCCATGCCGGCCAACAGCTCGCGCCGCAACTCTGGCTCCTGGTCTGCTCCTCCCAACAGCGCCTGGATGGCTGAGCGGAGGGCTCCCAGCGGGCGTCCCAGTTCGTGTACCAGGTTGGCCAGCAACTGGCTGCGTGCCTCCTCCAGGGTGTGCAGGCGTTCCACCAGCGTGTTGAATGCCTGCAACAGCAGGCGAATTTCCGCCGGCCCCTCTTCGGGTAATGGCTCCGAGCGCTCGCCGCTGGCCAGCCGATAGACCGCCTGGCTCACCCGATGCAGTGGGTTTTCCAGGTTTAGCGCCAGAACCCAGCCCACAGCGGCTCCCACGATTACCTCGCCGGCCAGGATGGCGACGATGAGGTAGCGCAGGCGCAGGAACCGCGCGTTGACTCCTGCCAGTTGGTGGGTCAGGCGCACAAGACCCATGACCCGTTGGCCAGACCCCAGAACGGGAACCAGAACATCCGCGACCTCTGCGTGGAGATCGCGGCTGTATGCCGTGCGCACGCTAATCGTCCCGGACAGAGCCTGGGCCAGGCCGGAGATTTCGACCCGTTGCCCCAACAATCCGTCGTCGCCGAGACTACTGGAGGCCAGCAGACGTCCCTTGGGGTCAAGCAACATCAGTTGCGCGGACAGGTGTGGGGCCAGGCGGGCTACAAAGACCTGGGCCTCGACAGGATCGTACCAGACCTCCGTATGGTCGCTGGCGATTTCGGCCACCAGCACCGTCTCGGCAACCAGTTCACTGGAGAGGTTCACCAGCACCACCTGCGTTTCCAACACGTAGACGAGGGCGATGCCCACCAGAGGGATGATCACCAACAGGGGCAGCACGTGGCTGAGAACGAGGCGGCGGCGCAGGGTGCTGAGCATCAGGACTCCTGAGGTTGCAGCTTGTAACCTACGCCGCGCACTGTGACGAGGCGACGGGGATGATGGGGGTCCTTTTCGAGCTTCTCCCGTAACCACCGGATGTGCACGTAGACCACCTGGGATTCGCCCTCGTACTCCGCCCCCCACACGCGCGCCAGAAGATCGTCGATGGAGACCACACGACCGGCCTCCATCGCCAGGGCATGCAGGAGATCGAACTCACGAGGTGATAAATCCACAGGTTGCCCACCAACGGTGACTGTGTGGGCTGCCGGGTCGATCACCAGGTCCCCCGCCTTCAGCAGTGCCGGCCCTGTCGTAGCAGGTTCGGAGCGCCGGGCTCGCCGAAGAACCGCCTTTATGCGTGCCAGGAGCACGTCCAGGTCAAAAGGTTTGGTGACGTAATCGTCGGCCCCCAGTTCCAGCCCCAGCACCTCGTCCAGTTCACGCCGGCGGGCGGTGAGAAAGATGACCGGCAGGCCCACCTGCTCCTGGAAGTGACGCAGTGCATCCAGGCCATCCATACCGGGCAACCCGATATCCAGGAGGACGAGATCTGGCGGGTCACGCTGAGCCCGGGCCAGAGCATCCTCTGCGTTTGCGGCAGTGCTCACGCGGTAGCCGGCCTGCTCCAGGTTGAAGGCCAGGCTGCGGCGCAAAAGTGCGTCATCGTCTACCAACAAAATGTCAGCGGACATCATTCGACAAATGGATACTCACGGCGTCGTGGGCGTTGGTGTGCTGCTTCCCGCCTCGGCCGCTTTCGCTAACTCCTCATCGATGACCTGTTTCATCTGTTCAAAGTCAGGCAGGCCGGGAATGAGTTGTTTGTTGATGATGAAGCTCGGCGTGCCCTTCAGTCCGATTTTGTGCGCCTCCTGCGTCAGGCCGAGAACAAGATCACGGTATTTGTTCTCGTCCAGACAGGTTCCGAAGCTTTTCGTATCCAACCCCAGTTGTTCAGCATAGCCTTTCAGGCTCTCATTGTTGATTTCCTGCCTGGACTGCTGCTCGAAGAGTAAATCGTGGTACGGCCAGAAGGCGTCTTGTTCGCCGGCGCAGTGGGCAGCCTCTGCGGCCAGCAGAGATGACTCTCCTTCCACGATGAAATCAACGTACACGAACCGGGCTTTGCCGGTTTCGATGTATGCTTTCTCGACCTCACGGGCCACTTCGCGAGCATATCGCCCACAGTACGGTCACAAGTAGTCCGAGAACTCGATGATGGTAACAGGCGCCGTCTCGCTGCCCTTCGTCGGCAGCGTGTAGGTCACTTCTTCACCTGAACCGTTTGTAGCCGTCGATTCAGCGGTTGCCTCCGGTGTGTCGGATGGCGCGGCCGTGGCGGTAGGTGCTTCAGTTGCGGTTGCCGGCGCCGGCCTGGTCGCCGTGGGCTCCTCGGGCTGGGCCAGCGGTGCCGGCTGGGCTCCACCGCAGCCAGCGGTCAGCGCCAGGACAGCTAACAGCAGAACGAAAAGCCGGACTGTAGCCCAAAGGTTCAGTTTGCGATCCATAGGACCTCCTTGATGGCTGCCGGCAGGGCCTCCCCCACCGACGCCGCAAATGATTGAGGTCTTGATTATACCATAGACGTGCGCATCTCCGCCAATCGCTCGTCGTTACCTTTCAGCAGCGAGTCCTGGACGTGCTCGCTGACGAAGTCGATGATCGTCGTTACGCCGCCAAGCGGATGCCGGCAACAAAATGGCCCACGGTCAGGTACTCGCCGGTCAAGGGATTTGACGACCCGGCGCCGGCCACCTACAATAGCTACTGCATCGGGCGGAAATTGGGTGTCCTGGTGGAGTAGAAAGTGACTTCCGCTTGACTTCGCGTATCCATCTCGTGAAACGCAAAACGCGATGACCGAATCACAGCTAACCCTCTTTCAACGCTTCCCGGCACTCCGACGGGCGCTGCCCCGTGCGGAGCTGACGGTGCTGCCCACACCAGCCCACCGCCTGCAGAATCTGGAGCAGGCACTGGGCGGAGCTGAATTGTGGATCAAGCGCGATGATCGGTGCGGGCTGTGGTACGGCGGCAACAAGCCGCGCAAGCTGGAGTTTCTCCTGGGGGAGGCGCTGGCCACAGGCGCCGGCACCGTCATCACCTTCGGCACACTGGGAACGCATCACGGCCTGGCAACGACAATCTGCGCCGGCAGGCTGGGCCTCCAGACCGTCCTGATCCTCGTCGATGAGCCGGTGCGGGACGAAACCCTGATGAACCTTCTGCTATGCCACACCCACGGCGCTGCGCTGTGCTACGCCGGCACGCGACGCAAGGCAACTGCCTTCGGAGCCTGGAACTGGCTGCGGCGCTGCAACCCCCTCCGCTGGCAATTTCCCTATCTCATCATGCCAGGTGGTTCGACACCTCGCGGCGTTATCGGCTATGTCAACGCAGCGTTGGAGCTGGAAGACCAGGTTCGGGCCGGAGAGCTTCCCGAACCGGACTGCATTTTTGTCGCGGTGGGATCCAACGGAACTATGGCTGGCCTGGAAGCCGGCCTCCGGTTGACGGATTTGCGAACCAGCGTCATTGGCGTGTGCGTGAGCGACCAGGTGCGGATCGACACCCAGGCAGTCGCGAAGCTGGCGAATGACACCCTGTCGCTGCTGGGCCGGCACGCTCCTGAGATCGCCGACGCCGGCTTCGTCCTGACCCGAGACGTCACCATCTGGCACGACTATCTGGGCCGAGGCTATGCCTATCCGACGGCGAAGGCACAGCAGGTCATCAACCTCATGGCTGAGTGCGAGGGGATTGGACTGGAGTTTGTCTACACCGGCAAGACGCTGGCCGCGCTGATGGATGCTGTTGGCCGGCCTGAGTTCCAGGACAGGCGCATTCTCTTCTGGAACACCTACAATTCGATGCCTGTGCCCGGCCCCGTCTACGATGAGCTGGATTTCCGCCAACTCCCGCCGGCCTTCCACCAGTTCTTCAGGTAGGGCGGCTTTGCTAGCCGCCTTTCCATCATTAGACTTGATTATCACGCCAGCGCACCACCACGCCGCCAGCAGAGCGTTGTACAACCGTTTTCACCATCTCGCACGAATTTCAGTAGGGCAACTTTGCTAGCCGCTCGCCTTTTCGGTCAGGGTTGCTACCCATAGGCATCAAGCTAACATTGAAATGGTCGGAAAGCGCCGGCCGAGTAGCGCCCGCAGGGAGCGTATCGAGGCCAGGCGGCTCTGCGAGCCCCGCTCTTCTGGTCTCGATACGCCCTCCGCGGAGTCTATCCTGAGCCTGTCGAAGGGCTACGGGCTACCCTTCGACAGGCTCAGGACGCCGCTCGACCGGCGGTCGCTAGCTTTAACTTGATGCATATTTTGCTACCCGACCTACTACATCAAGCAGGCAGTTTTACCGCTGATCGTACGGTGTGATGGGCTCAAAGGGTGGGGCGCGGAAGTAGTCCTCTGCCGGGAACACAATCAGGTTGCCCAGGGTGGCGATCTCATAGCGGTCGTCCCAGACAACCTGCCCCGCCGGCACGTTGTACACGGCCTGATGGTCCTCGGGGCGGAAACAGCGGTGCCCCGCCGGCGTGTCCAGGCACAGGCCCTCCAGCGCCTTGATCACATCGGCGGTCTCGATGCTGCCGGCTTTCTCGATGGCAGCCTTCAGCGCGTAGATCGCCGAGTAGGTGGTCTCGGCCGAGTAATTGGGGTAGCGGTTCCCCCACCGCTCGCGGAACCGGGCCACGAAGGCCTTGTTCTGTTCCGTGTCCGGCCAGTTGTGGATGTAGCGCGCTGTGCCCCACAGTTTGCCGTGGAACTTGCCCTTCTGCACGTCGCGCGTGATACCCTCCAGCACGTCCACCGAGCCGCCCATGGCCTGCCACCAGATATCGACGCCGCCCTTGCCTTCCTCGTCGCCGAAGACGCCTTGCGCGGTCGCCTGTCTCAACATCGCCACGGCCTCGCCGGCCCACGGTGTGGCGAAGATGAGGTCTGGTTCCTCGGCCATCAATGCCGACAGGAAGGGCGTGAAGTCGGCCGTGAAGAACGGGATGGGCTGCGGATCCAGGAAGGTGGCATCGTCCCGCATCTGGCTGCACTTATCGATGAACATCGACCAGGCGGTCTTGCCATACGAGTAGTTGGCCATCATGCTGCCGTAGACCTTCAGGTCCGGATATTTTTCCGGGTCACAGAAGATCAGGGCCGCGACGATGGCGTCCTGGTAGACGGGTGCGCTGATGCGGAAGATGTATTTGTTACCCTGCGTGTATACCAGATCCTCGGTCAGCTTCTCGGTAGCGGCATGGGTGAAGATTTGGAGGGTGTCCAACTCTGGTAGGACTGGCCCGACGGCCATGGAGACACCGCTTGAGTCGTTGCCGACCAGGAAATCGGCACCCTGTTCGACCAGCTTGCGGGCATTGGCTACACCCTGATCTCCGTTCAACTTGGAGTCCAGGAAGCCGATCAAGTCGAAGTCGTAGGCGGTGCCACCGACGTTTACCCCGCCGGCGGCGTTGATCTCTTCGATGGCCATCGTCGAACCCATGACCATCTGGCGGCCGTAGTCGGCGTGCGACCCCGACATGATCGCCTGACCACCGATTTTGATGGTTGGTCTTGCCGGTGCCGGCGTGGGGGTTACTTCGACGACCTTCTCAACCACCTGCGCTGTGGGTGCGGCTGCCGGCGCACAGGCCGCCGCCACCATCAGAATCGCCAGCAGTCCACAAAACAGAAACAGCCGTGATTTTTGCATCTGATCTCCTCCTCTTTGAGCATGTGAGTATCGGGCCGAGTTTACCTTGTCTCGCCGGCCAGCCGACTGAATTCGCCGGCTGATACCAAAAGTGTGTTAAAACGCACTGTTCCGCAGCTACACATCACCCCCTTCTCCCAATCTCGAATCTCTAATCCCCGAGATGCGCCGCCTCCGTGGCCAGCTCCACACACCGCTCGACGTCGTACTCCCTCACCACCGTGATGCGCTGAGCGGCCAGGGAGCCCTCGGCATGGATGGCCAGCACCTCGTTGTAGCCGCCGAACTCCGAAGCCACCAGGTCGCGTAGCAGGTTCATGAGCTGCAGTCGCTGTTCCGCCGACACACCGCCGGCCCCGCCCAGGTAGCGTTCCAGATACGGCCTCGTGGCCGGGCTCTCCCAGTCGGCCGTCGAGGGGCCGGTGACGATGAGGCCACCGGCGATGTCCTGCACGTTCTGCGCCATCATGTGGTAGTTGCGAGCGAAGTGGTACTTGGCGATGTTGGTCAGCGTTGTGTTGGGCACGGCGATGCCGGGCGGCACGACGGTGTGTTCCACCGCAGCCGCCACGGCCAGTCCGCGGGTCGTCTCTGTCCAGGCGATCAGTTCCATCAGCTTGTCGCGCACGTGGGCCTTATCGGCGATGCCGTTGTACTGAGCCATGAGAGCCGCCCCGCCGATGAGCAACTCACACAGCGGCAGCTTGTAGGCGATGGCCGTGAAGCGGTGGAACTGGACGAAGGTGTTGGCCAGTGCGCCAGCGTAGTCCCACTCGCCGCACAGGAACACCCGCTCCCAGGGCACGAACACGTCGTCGAAGATGGTCAGCGTGTCCACCATCTTGTGCTCAGAACTCACAGGATAGCCGAAAGTGTCCTCTACCACGTCACTGGAGGGATCGGCGATGAGCTTGAGGCCCGGGGTGTTGACGGGCACGGCGAAACTCACGGCATAGTCGGCATCGGCCTCTCCCATGGCCCGGGTGGGCAGCACGATGATCTCGTTCACGAAGGGTGCTCCCGTGGTGTGGGCCTTCGCCCCGCGCACCACGATGCCATCATCGCGCCGCTCCACGATGCGCACGTAGTAGTCCGGGTGCGGTTGCTCCGACGGTCGCTTCGCACGATCCCCCTTCACGTCGGTCTGGGCCACGGCGTGGGACAGGTCGTGGTCACGGCAATACTGGTAGAATGCCTGCACGCGTGACAGGTACCCGGTGCCCCGGTGCTGGTCCAGGTGATGGGTTACGGCGTGGAGGGCGAACAGGGCGTCGGTGCCGATCTCCTTGATGAGCAGCACCACGCCTCTGCCGGCCCGCGTGCCGGCGGCGATCAACTCCCGGCGTTTGAGGAGGTCCTCGGTGCCGGCGGGGATCTTGTAGTACCGGCTGTATACGTCACCCGTCTCAGGGTCGGTGTACGTCGCCAGGTCCCGGTGCTCGGGCTCTTCCGCCAGCCGGTAGTCGATGGCGGCGTGGGCCATGCCGATGCCCAGCACCGGGTGGGTGGTCACGTCCTCGACGCGCCGGCCGCGATAGTAGACCTCGCGCCCGTCGCGCAGGCTTTCCCGATGTTCGTCAAAAGATTTGAGAGCCATCTTACACTCCGTTTCGGATTTGGGATTGCGGATTGCGGATTGGGAAAATCCGAAATCCCAAATCCGAAATCCGAAATCCAGTCATACTACCCCTCGTTCGCTCAACGCCTGCAAGCGATCGCGCCCGAGTCCCAGGTATTTCAGGTAGACAAACTCGTTGTCGGCGCCTACTGGCCGGCAGACCCAGGTGATGCGGGGTGGGGTCTCGGTCATCTTCCAGGGTGGAGCCTGAATCAGCAACTTGCCGTACACCGGATCGTCCACGTGTTGGAAAGCGCCACGCTGCCACCAGTGATCTTCGGCCAGTGTCTGAGCCGGCGTGTTGGCCCGCGCTGTGGCTACCACGCCCTCGCCCCGGTAAGAAACCACCTTCTCCAGGATCTCATCGGCGGTGTAGTTGCGCGACCACTTTTCCAGCTCCTCTTTCAACTGGGTCATGTTCTCCAGCTTGGCGCGCTTCAGGAAGCTGTCGAAGCGCGGGTCTTGCTCCAACTCCGGCCGGCCAATGAGTCGGGTGATGGCGTGGAAGTTGATGTCGGAGAAGCCGGCGAAGAAGACGTACCCGTCTTTGCACTCGATGATGCCGTAGGGGTAGATGCCCAGGTCCATGTTGCCCACTCGCTCCATGGTCCGGCCGTGGGTGTGGTGCCAGACCAGGTTGTAGTTGACGAAGCGCATCACCCCCTCGGCGCCGGAGACGTCCACGAACTGACCCTTGCCCGAGCGGTGGCGGAAGTGGAGCGCAGCCAGGATACCAAAGGCCGCCCATGCCCCGGCCGCGTACCAGCCCAACCAATTGCCGGCCTTGGTCGGCACCTGGAAGGGCTCCGGCGGATCGGAGCCGGCCATCTCCCCGGTGGCGAAGACGATGCCGGAAAGGGCCTGGTCGGCCACGTCGTGATCCGGCTGGCCGCAGGAGGCTTTGGGGCCGAACTGTCCATAAGTGTACAGCGCAGCGTAGATCAGACCCGGGTTCTCTTCCCGCAGTTGCCGATAACCGATTCCCCAACCGTCCATCACACCGGGCTTGAAGGTCTCCAGCACCACATCGCAGGTCCCGGCCAACCGGCGGAAGATGTACCGGCCTTCCGGCTCCTCCAGATTCAGGGTGATGTGAAACTTGTTGCGTCCCTCAGCCAGGTAGCCCAGGCCCGTGCCCCGGTGCAGAAGGGCGAAGGGGGTGTACTTGCGTGCCGGGTCCCCAGCCGGCGGTTCGATGCGGATCACCTCCGCGCCAAAGACAGCCAGGATCGAAGAGCAAAACAGACCACCGACGTGGCCGTGGCTGGCGTCCAGCACCCGCAGCCCCCGCAATGCCTCGGGCTTGTTGGCCGCCCGCCTGGGGTCTGTCCGCTCTCGCGTCCAGTCAGCCCATTCGAGTCCTTTTTCAGGTTCTTCCCAGCCCAGTTCGTTTGTGGCGTTCATGGTATTCTCCCTCCCAGGTCAGAAAACGCGCCCCCGCTGCCCGTCCCAATCGTCCGGCGGCTTTGCGCCCGGCGCGTCACGCCACTCGCCGATGACGCCCTTTTCCTGCAGCTCAGCGATCTCCTCACCGCTGAGACCCAACAGACGCCGGAAGACGTACTCGTTGTGCCAGCCCACAGGTTTGACCGCCCACCTCAGCCGGCCCGGGGACTCCGACAGCTTGGGAACAGGGCCGTAGTCCACCACCTTGCCGTACAGCGGGTCCTCCATTTCCCAGACCGCCCGCCGGTGCCGGAAATGTTCGTCGCCGGCGATGTCGCCGGCATCGTAGACCGGGGCGGCAGCGAAGCCATGCCGGCATCCCAGCTCCACCAGCTCGGCCGTGGTCTTGTTTGCCGCCCAGGAGCGGACGGCCTCGAGGATTGTCTCCTGGTTCTCCGGCTTCAGGCGTTCCAGGGGGTCCTGGAGTTGCCCGTCCTCGGCCCACTCCGGGCGTCCCATCGCCTGGCACAGGCCGGCGAACTCCTCCTCCGTGCCGGCGGCAATGGCGACCATGCCATCCTGGCAGGGGACGATGTCCGAGGGGCAAACAGCCACATCTCGATTCCCATGGCGCTCTCGGTCCTGGTCGGTGAACTGGTGGTAGAGCCAGGTCCAGTCCAGGATACGCACCAACCCCTCCGACTGGGCGAAGTCGATGAACTGGCCGCGGCCGGTGCGTTCCCGGTACTCCAGGGCTGCCAGCACGGCCACGGCGGCCATGAGCCCCCCGAAATAGTCCCCAATCCAGACACCGATCTTGAGAGCGGGCCGGCCAGGGAATCCGCTGACGGTGGACATCCCGCTGGCCACCTGGGCCACACCGTCGTAGGAGGCGCGTCCCACGGAGAAGGGTCCCCACTGGCCGAATCCGCTGTCCGCCACGTAGATCAGGCCGGGGTTGATTTCGGCCAGTTGCCGATAGCCCAGCCCCCAGCGATCCATGGTGCCGGCCCGCAGGTTCTCAACCAGGATGTCGGACTGGGCCACCAGCCGGCGGAACAGTCTCTTGCCCTCCGGCGCGCGCACGTCCAGACCGATGTGGTACTTGTTGCGGTTGACCGGCATGCAGGCAGGGTTGGCGTTTTGCCAGGGATCCCCATCAGGGATGACGTAGCGCATGGTGTCGCCGACAAGGGGAAGCTCCACCTTGATCACCTCGGCACCGAGCTCACCGAAGTAGTCGGCGTTCACCGGTCCCATGATCAGGGTGGCCAGCTCCACCACGCGCAGGTCACTCAGGGCCTCCGGTTTCTCGAAAATCCGCGTTGGATCGAAGAGCTCTTCGGTCCATTGGAAGTAAGACATCTCCGTGCCCACCGGCGTGCTCCTTTCATTCAGTTGTATTCCAACGATACGATTTGTAGTCTATTGTTCCGCGACTACTGGTAGTGGCACAGGGAAGGTGGAGGCGAGCGGGGTGATGATCTCGCCTGTAACGGGAGATCCCAGCCCGCTTGTCTCGCCCCTACTCCCGGCTGTCCCCTAATGAAGGTTCAGGTGGTTTAGATGTTACAGAGCGACATTTAAGCCGTGGGGGGAACAAATCTCTGGCTTCCCCCACAGTCAACAAGAGGTGGTCAGGATCCAGAGAAGCGTTCAGTGGTGATGCGGGGATTATACTCTAATGAACCGATTCTCGTCAAGCACAACTCACCCTCCCGCAGGTTTGGAGGTTCTTTCAGTGCAACGGTGCACGCAGGCCCGGCTATTCGAGTCCAAACACTGGTCTGTCATAACCTGCGGGAGGCTGGGCTGAGTAGTTACCAGCAGACAATCAAAAGAGCCAGGGCAACTTGGAGGGGTTTGTCCTGGCTCTTCTGGAGGAGAAAACGCAACTAAATTGTAGCACAATAGACTCGAGAGCGCTTGACCCCAGACCACTGTTTAGCCTACGCCGGCCCTACTCCGCTTCTTCGGCGAAGACGTCCGAGGTCTATGTGTCGATTGTCGGGGTTAGTCGCCGATCAGATTCCACTCCTGAGCAATTGCCAGCAAACCTTAGTTGACAAGCGTAGCAAAATCAACTATACTTGTACCAGCAACTGAATATGCACAAACAAAACCTTCGGGGCAGGGTGAGGTGTGCCCAGCACATCAATTCCCGACCGGCGGTATAGTCTCAGTGAACAGGAACCAGTAATCAGTAATCGGTTATCGAGTCAGGTGATTACTGTTTACTGATAACTGATCACTGTTTACTGAAACTGAGCCCGCGAGCCTGATGGCTGATTCCGGTGAGAAGCCGGAGCCGACGGTATAGTCCGGATGGGAGAAGGTTCGATGTGGCGCTATGCGGCCGTCATGTGGTGGCGGTTGGCGTTCCCGAGCTTCTCCATGCGAGAAGCTTTTTCTGCATGGGGACGTTGTATGCGGTGCCGTCATGTCTGCGCGCACGCTATCCCCCGAGGGTCCAGATTTGGTCCTCGGGTTTTTGTTTGGCGTGCGGCAAGCAATGAATTGCCCGCCTGCTGCTATGAAAATAGCCCCTCTCCGTTGGGCGAGGTCTCTGACCGAAGCCCCCTTGCGGCGGCGGTCAGGAGAAAACCTGTTAGAACAGGTTGATCGAGCCGCGAAACAGTGCGTTTTGACGCACTTCTTGTCGGCTGGCTCGCTGCCAGCACGTAATCTGCATCCCAGGAACAATCCCCGAAGGTCCAACCGGATTTCGGGGATTTGTGCTTGTTGGCATCGCGCGATCAAGGACTCTAATTGTCATGTTCGACGACGGAGACAGTTTCATGGAATTGACGCAAGTTGTTTCGCGGAGGACTGCCGCAGGAAGACGACAGGCCTGGCGCCGGCCTGCCTCCCTGTCACTGGCCCATTTTCACCCGTTTGTTGTGCCGTTATCTGTCACCTTGCTCATCGGTGGGTGGTCTGTGTTGGCCCGATTCTATCCCGCGTGGATTCTGCCCGGGCCGGCCCGCGTGTGGCACCGGTTCGTCCAGGTGGCCGGCGATGGGACGTTGCTTCGGCATACCCAGGTGACGCTCACAGAGGCGCTGCTGGGATTTGCTCTTGGATTCTGCGTCGCCGGCGTTCTGGGCTACCTGCTTGCCAGGTCCCCGGCTCTCGAACGACTCGTCGCGCCCTACATCGTGGCATCTCAATCGACGCCGGTCGTTGCCGTTGCCCCATTGCTCATCCTGTGGTTCGGCGCCGGCCTCCTGTCGAAGATTCTGGTGTGTGCGCTGGTTGTCTTCTTCCCGATGCTCGTCAACACCGTGGTCGGTCTGCGTTCCATCGACCCCGACTACAGGTCTCTTTTCGAGACCCTCAATGCCTCCACCTGGCAAACTTTCACCAAGCTGGAACTGCCGGCGGCGCTGCCGGTTCTCCTCGGCGGCGTCCGCGTCGGCATCACACTCTCGGTCGTCGGCGCTGTCGTCGGCGAGTTCCTCGGCTCAGACCAGGGCCTGGGGGCGTTGATCAACATCGCGCGGGGCCTGTTTGACACGCCGCTGATGTTTGTTGCGCTTTTCACGTTGATCGGTATCGCTCTGGTGCTGTATGCTTCGATTGTAGCGCTTGAGCGCACTTTGATTCGTTGGCGGTAACTACCCACCCTCCCGCAGGTTTGGGCCTTCTCTGGCCGGGCATCGCTGCTCTCAGTTCCTGTTTGAGGGGCAAAGGCGCTGCGCATTGCAACCTGCGGGAGGGTAGCTGCGTAGTTGCCGCTGGCGCTGAAAGGAGCTTGCATGCTACGAAGATCGCTGATTCTTCTACTGCTGGCTGTGAGCCTGACGGCCTGCGGTTCCGCTTCGACCCCTCCGCCGGCGGCACCCGATAGCCGGCCGGCACAACAACCGACCAGGGCTCCAACGGCCACAGCGTTGCCCTCCACAAAACCGCCTGCCACACCGACTGAAGGTCGCCCCCAGGCCGCCGACATCAGCTCGCTTACACCGGTAATTGTCTCAATGGGCTTTGTGCCGAACGTCCAGTTTGCGCCGTTCTACGTGGCTGTAGACAAAGGATACTTCGCCAGCCAGGGCCTGACAGTCGAATTCGATTACGGGATGGAGAACGATCTGCTGCAATTGGCCGGCACGGGCAAGCGCCAGTTCGTCGTGGGCAGCGGCGATCAAGTCATCCTGGCCCGATCCCGGGGCCTGCCCGTGGTGTACGTCATGAACTGGTACCGCCGTTTTCCGATCGTGGTCTTTTCTGTGGAGGATCTCAGCCGGCCGGAAGACCTGGTCAACAAAACGGTGGGGCTGCCTGGCCTCTTTGGGGCCAGCTACGTTGGCTGGCAGGCGCTCCTGGACGCGACCGGCATTGACCCGGAGCAAGTCAACGTGGAGACCATTGGCTTCACCCAGGCGGAAGCAGTGGCCGCCGGCAAGGTAGACGCGGCGGTTGGTTACGCTATGAACGAGCCGATTCGACTTCAGCAGGAAGGCTACCATCCAAGCGTCATCGAGGTCGCGGACTACATCGATCTGGTGGCCAACGGGATCATCACCAACGAGGAGACTATCAGCAAAAACCCTGATCTGGTGCAACGGGTCGTCGCCGCCTCGCTGCTGGGCCTGCGAGACACCATCGCGGACCCTGAAGGAGCATTTGAGATCACCCTGAACTACGTGCCGGAGGCCGGCGAGCAGCGTGAGGCGCAACTGGCAGTGCTGAAGAAATCCATCGAATACTGGAAGGCTGATCGGCTTGGGTACTCGGAGCCGGCGGCCTGGGAGACATCCCAGCAATTCCTGAAGGACGTCGGCCTGATCGACGAAACCACAGATGTCGATCGGATGTTCACCAACCGGTTTGTGGAAGCTGCCGAAGTCCAGTGAGCCGATACATGCGTCAGGCCCTGGCCCTGGCCGCGCAAGCTCGAGGTCGCACAAGTCCTAACCCGATGGTCGGAGCCGTCATCGTCTGCGACGGTCAAATCGTCGGACAGGGCTATCATCGGCGGGCCGGCACACCCCACGCCGAAATCCACGCCCTGCGTGAAGCAGGCGAGCGGGCTCGTGGCGCAACGGTGTACGTCACCCTGGAACCGTGTGTTCACTATGGCCGCACGCCTCCCTGTACCAATGCTCTGATTGAAGCCGGCGTAGCTGAGGTGCACATGGCCATGCTGGACCCAAACCCACGCGTTGCCGGGCGGGGTCGCCAGGCCCTGGAGCGGGCCGGTATTCGAACCGTGGTTGGCGAGGAAGAGAAAGCTGCCCGGCGGCTGAACGCGGCCTTCGTCACCTGGATCACGACGGGTCGGCCGAGGGTTATCGCCAAATTCGCCATGAGCCTCGATGGCAAGATTGCCACACACGCCGGGGAATCGCGGTGGATCACCGGTCCCGAGGCCCGACAGCGTGGTCATATACTGCGTGATCAAGTCGATGCGATTCTGGTCGGACGCGGCACCGTCCGGGCAGACAATCCTCGATTGACCACTCGACTGGAAGGGCAGGCAGATGTCCGACATCCGCTGCGTGTGGTTCTGGACAGTCGAGGTCGTGCACCGTTGCAGGCCCGGGTCTTTGACCCGGCGCTGCCGGGGCAGACTCTGGTCGCAGCAACGGGAGCAATGGCGAAGGAACGTCAACGTGTGCTGGCCGAACGCGATATCGAGGTGCTGACCCTCTCTGCTGACGAAAACGAACGGATCAGTCTGCCCCATCTCCTGGAGGCGCTTGGCGAACGAGAAATCACCAGCCTGCTCGTGGAAGGCGGCCACACAGTCATGGGCAGTTTCTTCCGGGCCGGCCTGGTCGATGAGGTGATGGCTTTCATCGCCCCCAGCATCATCGGTGGGCAGGCAGCGCCGGGGCCAGTCGGCGGCGCCGGCACTGCCCATCTGGCCGACGCTGTCACCCTCACGGACTTGCGGGTAGAGCACATTGGTCCAGATCTGCTGATCGCCGGCAACGTCGAGCAAGAGGATTGATGAGATGTTCAGCGGTATTGTTGAAGAAGTTGGCAGAGTCGCATCAATCCGGCGGCGCGGTGAGCTCATTGAGCTGATGATTGCCGCCAGTCGGGTACTGCACGGCACGCAGTTGGGTGATAGCCTGGCTGTCAATGGCACCTGTCTAACCGTGACCCGACTGACCGATAGCAGTTTCGCCGTTGAATTGTCACCCGAGACGCTGCGTCGAACCAATCTAGGGAAGCTCCAATCCGGTGCTGGCGTCAACCTGGAGCGTTCCCTGGCGGTAGGGGAGCGAATCGGTGGTCACTTCGTCCAGGGCCACGTGGATGGCACGGGCCAGGTACAATCTTTGACGCCCGAGGGTGAGTCCATCATGGTCCGCTTCACGGCTCCCGAGTCAGTAATGCGCTATGTCGTGCCCAAAGGCTACATCGCCGTCGATGGCATGAGTTTGACCGTCGTTGAGCGGGATGCGGATTCATTCACAATTGCGTTCATTCCCTACACGCTGGCGCACACCATTGCCGGCAGCTACAAGGCCGGCGACCGGGTGAATTTGGAGGCAGATATTATCGGTAAGTACGTGGAGAACATCCTGGTATATCAGCAAGAAGCGTCGAGGCCGAATATCAGCCGTGCGTTCCTGGAAGAGCACGGTTTCTGGAAATAGGATGCGGAATGTCGTTTGCAACGATCGAAGCCGCTGTGGAAGACTACCGGGCCGGCAAGTTTGTCATCATCGTCGATGATGAGGACCGGGAGAACGAGGGTGATCTGGCCATCGCGGCGGAGCACGCGACACCCGAGGCTATCAACTTCATGGCCAGGCATGGGCGTGGGCTTATCTGTTTGCCGGTAATCGGCCAACGGCTGGATGAGCTTGAGATCCCAATGATGGTTGAGGACAATACAGCGAGCTTTGGGACCGCATTCACCGTGTCCATCGAGGCCCGACATGGGACTACCACAGGCATCTCCGCGTACGACCGGGCACGAACGGTGCAGGCCGTGTTGGATCCAGTCACCCGACCCCAGGATCTCCGGCGACCTGGTCACATGTTTCCGCTCCGGGCAGCGGAGGGTGGTGTTCTCAGCCGCCGTGGGCAAACCGAAGCCTCGGTGGATCTGGCACGACTGGCCGGCCTCTATCCGGCGGCCGTCATCTGTGAGATCATGAGCGACGACGGCACGATGGCCCGATTGCCAGAGTTGGAACGGTTCGCCGCCGAACATGCCCTGAAGATCATCAGTGTGGAACAGTTGGCGCAATATCGCTGGCGCCACGACAATCTGGTTCGATGTGTCGCACAGACCCGCCTGCCGACGGTCTACGGCGAGTTTCGAACGCGGGCCTACGAACATACGCTCACTGGTGAGCACCACATCGCCCTCATCATGGGTGGGGTGAAACAAGACCAGCCGATACTGGTACGCCTCCATTCGGAATGCCTGACTGGTGAGGTCTTCAGCTCGCTGCGATGTGACTGCGGAGATCAACTACGCCGTGCGCAAACCATCATTGCCCAGGAGGGGACAGGCGTGATCCTGTATCTGCGGCAAGAAGGTCGTGGCATTGGGCTATTCAACAAGTTGAAAGCGTATGCGCTTCAGGATCAGGGATTAGATACAGTTGAAGCCAACATTCATTTGGGCTTTGATCCTGACCCTCGAGATTACAGCGTAGCGGCTCAGATCTTGTTTGACCTGGGCATTGAAAAGGTGCGACTGCTCACAAATAATCCTCGCAAAGTGAGTGGGTTGGAAGACTATGGGCTGGAGGTCACCGAGCGAGTTCCTCTCGTAGTCCCAGCCAATCAGCAAAATCGACATTATCTCCGAACCAAACAGGAAAAGATGGGGCATCTCCTGGGGGTATAGAACTCATCATGGGACGAACATTCGAAGGCAAGCTGACAGGTGAGGGACTCCGTTTTGGCATCATTGTTTCACGGTGGAACGAATTCATTACCGCAAGGCTGTTGGACGGCGCAGTGGATGCCCTGGTGCGTCACGGCGTGGCCGAGGCGGATGTCGATATCGCCTGGGTACCTGGATCTTTTGAGATCCCGCTGACCGCCAAACGCATGGCCGGCACAGGCCGGTATGACGCCATCATCTGCCTGGGGGCGGTGATTCGTGGTGCTACACCGCACTTCGACTACATCGCCGGCGAGGCTGCCAAAGGTGTTGCCCAGACAGGGATGGACACCAACCTCCCCGTATTGTTTGGTGTCATTACGACGGATACTATCGAGCAGGCCATTGAGCGAGCGGGCACCAAGGCCGGCAACAAAGGCTTTGAGGCGGCCACCGCTGCCATTGAAATGGCTAACCTATTGCGAGATCTGGACACTGCGCTCGCGATACCATCATCAACCTCGTAGCGACAGGCGCCGATGGACCTGAAAAATCCGCCATTGTAAAGAAAACCGGGGGCATGGTGCCTGGCACCATGCCCCGGTTGATGTAACCTGGTGTGGGGGCCAGGCTTACTTGTTTACCACGTGTATTACCCCGTGCATACCGAGGCCCTCGTGGGGGATGCAGTAGAAGTAGAGGTCCCCCGTTTCAGTGGGTGTAAATTCGTAAGTCTGGGGCTCCTTGCCCGGCAAGAGGTTAAGGCTGAACAGAGAATCGCTGTCAGCCTTGTCCTTCTTCACGGTGAAGGTGTGGAAGATGTCCTTGGCCTGAGCGACGAACCGTACCGTTTCACCCTTCTTGAGGGTGATCTCACTGGGAGTGAACGTCAGGTTCTCGGCAGTCACGGTGATCTCGCGCGCAACCTGACCACTCGTGCCGGCCTGAGCAGGTGTGGGTGCTGCGGCTGGACCGGTGGGGCTGCCCGCCGTGCTCCTCTCACCCAGTGGTTGAGCCTCAGCTTGAGTAGTTGGGAACATGACGTGGAAGAAGGGCAACTCCTTCCCGTTGGGCAACATGAAGCCTGTGGGAATGGGGCTGGGATTGCCGAATGGATCCACCGGCGGGATCATGAGGTGGAAGTGAACGGCATTCGGATTCACCTCGTTGTCGAAGGCCAGGTCGTACGGCGGCTTGCGCACGAACTCGGTAAGCATGCCGTGGACGACCCGCTTTTCGGCGATTAGCTCGTCGTTCTTGTAGATGTTGCCCATCCCCCAGAAAGAGACGTAGCTGTAGAGGGTGGGCATCAGCTCGGTGCCCCACTTCGTCACGCCGTGCTGGATGAAGTTGGTGATCACACCGCCACCGGTTGGATTGAACCAGCCATGGGGTGCGGCTGCCTTGGCCACAACTTTGTAGACGTCCTTGCCGTTGGGCGAAGCAAACGTCGCTGTGAAGTCGATACTGTCCTGGGTGCGGGCCCCATCCATCGCGGTGGCATCCACCAGCGTGGCCTGGATGCTGCCCTGGACTGTCTTCACCGTATTGCCGAAGGGGGTTGGACCTTTGGTCATCTGGCCGCCGCCCGGTGCGTCGGCACGCATTTGCTCCGGCAAGCCCAACACGACAGCCGGCAGGTCCATGCCTTCAGGGCTGTCCGTTGTGCCAAAGACGGTTGGGTCCAGCATGCGCGGGCCGGGCATCAGGAAGTTAGCCGCGCCCCCTTCCGCCTGGTTCAGTGTGACCTCGATGGGACCGGTGAGCAATTGCGGTGGGGAATCGTTCTTGACGTGGGCGCTGAGCCATGGCCACCAGGGGGATTGCTTGTAGGGCGCATCCTTGGCCTGCGCCATCTTCATCATGGCGGGCGAGGCCGGGATGCTGGTGTAGGGCAGATCCGCCTGGCTGGTGGGCGTGCCGTTGACTTCGCTGGTCCAGTTGACACCGGGGAACATCACATGGAAGAAGGGCAGTTCTTTGCCGTTGGGCAGCGTGAAGCCGGTGGGTACGGGGCTGGGCTCTCCCTTCGGCGTGATGGGCGCAATCATCAGGTGAAAGTGGGCAGCGTTGGGGTTGACTTCGTTGTCAAAGACCAGGTCGTAGGGGGCCTTGCGCACGAATTCGGTCTGCATGCCGTGGATGACCCGCTTTTCGGCGATCAACTCGTCGTTCTTGTAGATGTTGCCCATGCCCCAGAAGGAGACGTAGCTGTAGAGGGTGGGCATCAGCTCGGTGCCCCACTTCGTCACGCCGTGCTGCATGAAGTTGGTGACGACACCGCCGCCGGTGGGGATGAACATGCCGTGGGCAGCGGCCTTCTTGACCACCACTTTGTAGACGTCCTGGCCATTCGGTGAGCCAAAGGTGGCTACAACGTCCACTTTGTCTTCGGTCGTGGCTCCATCCATAGCCGTGGCATCCACCAGGGTCATGGTGATGTCGCCCGGTACGGTGACGACTTTGTTGCCGAAGGGGCTGGGGCCGGCGGTCATCTGGGTACCATCGGGCGCTGCGGCGCGTGCTTTCATCGGCGCACCCAGCGCGATGGCCGGCAGTTCGGTGCCCTTGGGCGCATCGGCTGTACCGAAGATGTTCGGGTCCAGAGCCCGAGGGCCAGGCAACAGGAAGTTCGCTGCACCACCGGGTTCTTGGACGCCGTGTAGCGTGATGGGGCCGCCTAAAATGGCCGGCGGCGTCTGATTGCCGATATGGGCACTGAGCCACGGCCACCAGGGCGATTTGCCATAGATGTCGTTCGGTCCGGGCTGAGGTACGGCCATCGCCTCAGAAGCAGGTTGAGGGGTGGGCGAGGGTGGGACAGGTGTGGCTGTGGGCGGGACAGGTGTAGCGGACGGCGGGATAGGTGTAGCCGTCGACGGCACGGGCGTGGCCGTCGGCGGAGCAGATGTTGGTGAAGGGGGGGCCGGGGCAGCACTGCTACACGCCCCCAGGAATATGGCTATAACAAGGAACAACGGGATCGGAATACGTTTCATTGGTTTCTTGCCTCCTTATTAACTTGACTTGGTTGGCGCTTCCTCCACGCTTTCGTGTGTTGCTAGACAGCGTCGCTCCACCAGTCCATGATAGTACTGTAGAATTGCAGCGTATGTAATCCACACGACGTGGAGACGGGAGATCAGGCATATCCGAGCCGCGCAGGCAACCACGAAGGTGATTTGTCTTTTCAAAGATTCTGTAGTATAGTGA
>CAZHMV010000102.1:0-20652 GCA_964532665.1 uncultured Anaerolineales bacterium | reverse complement strand
GAACACCAGATGGCTAGATGGCTGGTTGGCTGGATGGCTTGCAGAGTACCGCTCAGCCATGCAGCCAACCAGCCATCTAGCCAACTATTCTCGGAGCATTTGCCGCTAACTGCCCGTTAAGTGAGCATTAAGGTCTCTTTAACGCGCGTGCTTCTACCCGAAAAGTGGCCTTTTTTCACGGTTTCGCGGTTGACGTAGATCGATGCTTTTGCTAACATTGCGTCACAACCGGACACGATCAACCTGCTTCGGCTTTTTCAGGATTTGCTGATTTACGAAGACATCGACCCATGAACTGGCTACAACGTATTCTCGATCGACTACAGGGACCGGCCCAGCCCTCGTACGCCGGCATGATGGTGGCAGCCGAAGCCGTACGCTGTGTTCAGTGCGGCATCTGCGGCTACAACTGCCCGGCCGACATCGACGTCCGCAGTCACGCCCGCCAGGGATTGCTCGTAACGGACCCTCGCTGCATCCTGTGCGGCAACTGTGTGGAGAAATGCCCTCGCGGTACGCTATCCTTCATCCCCCGGCCGGCCGGCGCGGCCGCCCAGCCAGAATATAGACCCGAGGTCGTGCTGCGGGTGGAGGTGTGACATGGCCGCTCATTTCATCATCGTGGGGAATGGTGCTGCCGGCCTGAGTGCCGCCGAGGAGATTCGCCGTAGGGATGCGCAAGCCCGCATCTCCATCCTCAGCGATGAGCCGCATCTGTTCTACTCCCGACCCGGTCTGGCCTACTACCTGTCCGGGGACATCCCGGATAAGCAGGTGATCGCGCGCACGCCGGAGTACTATCGTGATCTCAGGCTGGATCTGGTACACTCACGGTGCGAGCAGATTCAGCCCGCAGAGCATGCCGTGGTGCTGGCCGACGGACGCCGGCTGCGCTACGATGCCGCCTTGCTGGCGGTTGGCAATCGGGCAGTGCCGGCCCCGTTTCCTGGCGCCTATCTGGACGGCGTGGTCTACCTGGACATGCTGAACCAGGCACGGGACATCGTTCAGCGGACACGCAAAGCCCGCCAGGCCATCGTGGTCGGAGGCGGCGTGACGGCCCTGGAGCTGGTAGAGGGCTTCCACGCTCGAGGTGTGCACACTCACTACCTGTTGCGCCGCGACCGCTACTGGTCCGCTTTGCTCAGTGAGGAGGAGTCCCGTCTCATCGAGAGCCGGCTGGAAGAGGTGGGGGTTGTCCTGCACCGAAACACCGAGGTAGTTGCCCTGGAGGGCCGGCGCGGTCGCGTGTACCGCGCCCGCCTCAGCCCGGGCGACGCGCTCCCGTGTGACCTGGTGGGTGTAGCCATCGGTGTGCGGCCCAACCTGGCCCTGGCCCGGCAGGCCGGCCTACGCACAGATCGTGGCATCCTGGTAGACGAATACCTGCGCACCAGCGCCCCCGATGTGTACGCCGCCGGCGATGTGGCCCAGATTCGCGACCGCTGGTCGGGGGAATACCGGCTGGACAGCCTGTGGCCCAGCGCTATCGCCAGCGGCCGCGCCGCCGGGGCCAACATGGCCGGCGCTGGCGAGCCATACGAGAAGGGCGTTCCCTTCAACGTGGCTCGGCTGTGCGGCATCATGCTGACGGCCATCGGGCAGGCAGCCGCACAGCGGACACCGGACGAGGCACAATTGGAAATCTCCCGTGGGTCCAGCCAGGTGTGGACGGCCACCCCGGTCGCCAACTACGCCCGCATGCGCCGGGCGAGTGGCAGCGACTCGATTCGCCTGGTCCTTCGGGACAATGTCCTGGCCGGCGCCCTTGTTCTGGGAGACCAGTCTCTGGTGATGCCGCTGTTGGAGCTCATTGGGGCTGAAGTAGACGTGTCGCCGATCCTGTCCCAACTTCAGGATCAAGCGCGATCCTTTGCTGAGGTGATCGAAACCTTCTGGAAGGCATGGAAAGCGAGCCCAAACGGCCATGGAAGACCGCAAGACTGAACTCAAAGCCGCCCTGCTGACTGTGCTCCTCCTGAGTGTGATCTACGTCGTCTACGCTCGGGCGACGACTGCACGCGCCAGTTCGGTTTTCGGCCATAGCATCGGGGTAATCGGTTTTGTGCTGATGCTGGCAACGGAGACGCTGTACAGCCTGCGTAAGCGATGGCGTGGTCTACGTTGGGGGCGCATGAGCCGGTGGCTGGCTGTCCACATCTACATGGGCATTGTGGGGCCTTACATGGTGCTCATGCACAGCGCCTGGCAGTTTCGGGGATTGGCCGGCCTGGCCATGTTGCTGACAGTGGTTGTGGTTGCCAGCGGTTTCATGGGGCGATATATCTACACCACGGTTCACCGCAGCCTGGCCGGCACGGAGCTGGCTGAGGATCAATTGCGTGTCGAGTTGGACAGCCTGAACGCCGAGATTGATCGGCGGCTGGCCGGCTGGCCGGAGCCGATGCGACTCCTGGTGCACCAGGAGTCGTTGCAGGTGCAGCCGGCCCTGGCCGGGGCCGGCGCCGGGGCCATGGTCGCCAATCTGTGGGATGGGTTTGTCTACCGCTGGCGCCTGCGGCGGGCCGTCGCGGCCCTGCCGCCAATAGATCGTGCCATGGTCCGGGAAGTAGATCGTCTCCTGCGGCACAGACGATCCCTCCAGTTTCGGGCCATGACCCTGGGTACGGCACGCAGCCTGCTCGGTGTGTGGCATACGGTCCATGTTCCGCTGGGCATGGCGCTGTTCACGGCTGCTTTCCTGCACATCCTGTTCGCCCTGTACTACGCTACGCTCAGCTTCTGATAAAGTTCGGCCGAGGTCGGGGGCTGAGAATGCTGAATGGCTAGATGGCTCGTTGGCTGGATGGCTGGGCGAGCCATCCAGCCAACGAGCCATCTAGCCATCTATGCTTGGAGGAAATACTGTGCGACGGCGTGGCTACTTTTCTGGATTGGGTTGCCTGAGTGTCCTGATTCTTTTGCTCCTCGTCGGCTTGATGATGTGGCTTCAGGGGGGACCGCTGCTGGCGAGCCCGGGGCCGCTGAGTGCGGCGACCCCTCGGGCGACGCCTCTGCAAGGCTTCCAGAGCCATGCCGACTTTGAAAACGATTGTGGTCGCTGCCACGCGCCTGTATGGAGCCGCGACCGCATGGCCGACCGCTGCATGGCCTGTCATGCGAACGTGGCTGAGTCCATAGCGGCAAACGATGGCCTCCACGGCCGGCTGCGCGAACCCCGCAAGTGCAAGACCTGTCACGTGGAGCACCAGGGCCGGCAAGCCCGCCTGACGCGGTTGGACGTGGCCGGCTTCCCTCACCAGGTGGAAACCGTCGGCTTCACGCTGGCCCGACACCAAAAAGACTTCGATGACACGCCGCTTGAATGCTCCCAGTGCCACACCGACTCCCTCAGCACACTGGATCAGGCGACGTGCATCGAGTGCCACGCTGAAGGACAGCGTGCTTTCACGGATCAGCACCGGGTCGATTTTGGAGATGACTGTCTGACTTGCCACGACGGAAGTGGAAATCTGACTAACTTCGACCACGGCCAGATGACAAACTTCTCCCTCGCAGGTAAGCACCGCGAAGTCAAGTGCCAGGATTGCCACGTCCAAAATCAGTTCAAAGGGCTGGAAACGGCCTGTGCCAGTTGTCATCTGAAGAACGACAAGCACGAGGGACAATTCGGCGCGTCCTGTGAGAGCTGCCACACGTCCGATGATTGGGAGCGAGCCACATTCCGGCATGACCTCAAGAGATTCACATTTGAAGGCCAGGCACTGGACATTGCCACGAGTTGTGCTACCTGCCACCTCCAGGACGACAAGCACAAGGGCAAGTACGGCGCGTCGTGCGAGAGCTGTCACATATCGGACAATTGGGAGCGCGCCACATTCCGGCACGACCTGACGCGCTTCGCGTTCGAGGGCCGGCCTCTGGACATCGCCACTAACTGCGCCTCGTGCCATCGCCAGGACGACAAGCACGATGGCCACTTCGGCACGCAGTGCCAGCAGTGCCACACCCCCGATGATTGGGACAAAGTCACCTTCGATCACGCGCAGACCCGGTTCCCGCTGGACGGCGCACACCGGGATGTAACGTGCGAGAAGTGCCATGCCGACCAGCGGTTTGCCGGCACGCCCACCGACTGCGCGGCCTGCCATGCCGAGCCTCGGGTTCATCAGGGTCTGTTGGGCACTCAGTGCGCGGACTGTCACACGGTCAATGCCTGGTCGCCGGCCCTGCTACCCGAGCACACCTTCCCGCTCAACCACGAGAGTCGCGCGAACATCGCCTGCGACGTCTGTCATGATCAGGGCACGTTTCAGACATACACCTGTTATAACTGTCACGAGCACGCCCCGGCGAAGATCGAACGGAAGCATCTGGAGGAGGGCATCCGCGACTTCCAGGACTGCATGCGCTGCCACCCGACCGGGCGAGAGAAGGAAGGCGAAGGACGTGGGAGAGAAGGAGGAGGGGACGACTGATTCGTCGCGTTCCTATCGCGTAACCAACGGGAGATAGACCCGACTGGGCCAGTACGCCGGCCTGGTTGCCCGCGTGCGCAGCGCCCACTTGCGAAGGTCGTTGGCGATCTGACGGCGTGGCGTTGGGTTTGCAGCCGTTGCCGTGTGGATGAACGTGTACAGCGTATCGTAGATGTGGTTCTCTTCGGCTGAAACCGGAATGGGACGATACGTCGGCAGATCACTCTGAGCAGCGAAATCTATCAGGGCCTGATAGACTGCCAGCGTGCCATTGAACGTGCGGTTGCTGTCCGGGAAAGTATCGGGATCGCCGAACTCGCTCTCGTGGGAGGTCCAGCGGCATGGCCACAGGGGGTCGCGCCGGCCACCGGGGAGGACGTGCGCCGCAAAGGGCAATCCCTGGTCGTCAGCCGCAGCGATGCACTCGTGGTGCGACCAGTTATCCCCCAGCACGTGCAGATAGATGCCCAGAGCCTGCAAACTTCCCGCCCGGACACTGCCGGTATCGATGGTGACAGTCTCGGTGACAAAACAGGGCGTGGAGCGGTACACATTCGCAATGCCGCTAAACGTGGATGCTGCTCACAGTTGGGGTATAAGTCGTGCGTGAGGCGAGGGGCGTCGGGTCCAGCGGATCGAAGTATTCGATGTCCTCCTCGCTCCACGCCCTCGCAGTCGATAACGCGGCCATCAGCCCCCACAACACGAGCAGCGCGATACAGGGGCTGAGTATGATCAGGCTCCAGCTTCGATGGCGGCTCTTCATTGGTTCCTCTCTGTATAGTAGAGGTGGTGTAGGAAGTAGAACGCCACGCCGCCAAATATCGCCACGTCCGCCACATTGAAGATGCCCGTGCGAAGGTTGGCCAGGCCGACATTCATGAAATCGACGACCGCGCCCTGGTTGAAAAGCCGATCCAGCAGATTGCTCACACCTCCACCCAGAACGAGGGACAGGGCGGCGGCCCTGCCATAACCGTGATCCTCATCTCGAAGGATCGACAGGAGCAACACAGCCAACACAATGAGGACAACGATGAACACCCACAGTCGCACCGTTTCGGGCAGCCGCGATCCGATCCCCAGCATAGCGCCCGGATTCTCGGAATATTGCAAGCGCACGGTGTCGCCGAACAGCGAGAGGGGCGACGCGCCGGCCAGGTACTCGCCGGCCAGCGCCTTCGTGCCCTGATCACAGCCCACACACGTGAGCAGGACGCTGACTACCAGGGCAATTCGCTTCATTATCTTCATTATCCAGAATGCAGTTGACGCGTTTCGGCAGTTGGAACTGCACCAACGTTTGCGAAGCATGTCCTGAGCCTGCCAAAGGATCGCCCTTCGGCAACTGGTCTTGAGCCGGCGCAGGCCGGCTTCGCAAGGGCGACGTCCTGAGGTCCCTCCCGAGCCTGTCGAGGGGCCTGTCGAAGGGTTGCCGCGATTTCAATCGCCAGGCTTAGTAGCTACGTGAAACGTTCTATGCGCTGTCGGCTTTTCCGGCTTGCGTGTCACTGGTGCTTCTCGGCGGAAATCCATCGCCAATTGTCTGTTCCACGGGGATCGTCAGATCCCCGCCTGGAGTGCCGATCTTCCAGCTTGTAGGGGGCCTTTGCCAAGGATCTGGCGATCCCTGGCGAGCACTGCGAACGCCATCACGCACGTGTCGCACTCTGTTCCTGGGCATTGTCGTTTCTATCCTGATAATAGCGCACCAAGTTTCTGCAACACCTCGGTTACCGTTGCGGCCGGCAAAGCGCAAACAAACTCCGCATTCCTAGCACGCCAATCCAGACTCTTCACCTGGTCCGCCAGAATTGCACCGGCGACGGGCAGGCCGACAGGAATGAGAACCTCGAACGGGTAACCTTTGATTTGATTCGTGATCGGGCAGAGGATGGCTAATCCGACCTTGCCGTTGTAGGCAGCCGGCGATAGCACAACTGCCGGGCGGCGCCCCGCCTGCTCGTGCCCCGCTTGGGGATTCAAGCTAATCCAGACGACATCTCCACGCTGAGGAACATACGTCTGTGGTTCTACCAAGCTTCACCCCCCACTGCAGAGCCAGTGTCGAATTCGCCGTGCAAGTTGTCCTCGGTCACTTGCGCCAACAAAGCTTCCAGGCTAAGCCCAGGCTCAACCGCAGGCACTATGACCAGCTTCCCGCTCACCAGCGACAAATCAACCGGTGAGTTGTTTTCCAACCCCAGCTCAGAAGCAAGTGGTTTTGGGATGCGTACCGCTAGACTGTTACCCCATTTCTGCACTCGGGTTTCCATTTTCAGTACCTCCTTTTGTATCTACAAAGAAGATACACCTGTTCGGAGCATTTGTCAAGCTTGACCACTGGAAGAGGTATGACCGAGATGCGCGCCTGCCACGACGATCTGCCCCAGGCTGATGCCGCCGTCGTTTGGTGGGACCTGGTGGTGGAGGAGGACCTCGAAGCCGGCCTCCTCCAGCCGCCGCGCTGCCCGCTCCGTCAGCAGCCGGTTCTGGAAGCAACCGCCCGTCAGTGCCACCCGCGACTCCCCAACGGCCTTGGCCACGGCTACGATCGCATCTACCAAAGCGTTGTGGAAGCGCGCGGCGATGACAGCCTGTGTCATACCTCGGCGCAAGTCGTCTAACACAGCTTCGACGAGGGGCTGCCAGTCAAGGACGACTGTCAACGCGTTTTCGTTTTGGTGGGTGATCGCCGTGAAGGCGTATGCGCCATTTGCGTCGGGGTCGGCCGCAAATTCCAGGGCCATAGCCGCCTGACCCTCGAAGGTGGTTTGCTGGTGCAGGTCGAGGAGGGCGGCGACGGCGTCGAAGAGGCGGCCAGCGCTGGTGGTGATGGGGGCATTGATACCTTTGTCCAACATCTGGGCCAGCAGCCGGCGCTCACTCGGACGAAATGTCCGCACGGGTGCCAGGTCATCCCGTTCCAGAATCGCATCGCCATAAAGCTCCCACAGCAATGCCACCGCCACGCGGCGTGGTTCTTTGATCGCAGCATCGCCGCCCGGCAGGCAGAAAGGCCGCAGATGGGCAACCCGCACAAATCCCGCAGCGTCTCCCAACAGGAACTCACCGCCCCACACCGTCCCGTCCGTGCCGTAGCCTGTCCCATCCCACGTCACACCCAGGGCGGGACCCTCAATACCGTTTTCAGCCAGGCAGGCGGCCAGGTGAGCGTGGTGGTGTTGCACAGGGATCAATTTCGGATTTCGGATTTCGGATTTCGGATTTCGGATTTCGGGCTGCGGCTCGCTCGTCAATCCGAAATCTGAAATCTGAAATCTGAAATCCTGCTGTGCCCAATGGGTTGACAGGTAGTCGGGATGCATGTCGTGGGCGATGGCGACCGGCGTGGTCTCGTAGAGGCGGAGGAAGTCGGCGATGACCCGCTCGAAGGCCTCCATCGCTTCAGGGGTCTCCAGGTCGCCGATGTGCTGGCTGATGAAGACCTGCCGGCCCACGCTGAGAGCGACGGTGTTCTTCAGATGTCCGCCTACGGCCAGGATGGCCGGCAACTCGTGCGGCACCAGGACGGGGAGGGGCGCATAGCCTCGGGCGCGGCGCAGCAAACGCGGCTCATCGCGCACAATCCAGGCCACGCTGTCGTCCACGTGCCGCGCGATGGGCCGGTCGTGGATCAGGAAGAGGTCAGCAATATGACCGAGGCGCTGGGTAGCCTGGTGCTCATCGGTGCAGATCGGCTCGTCGGTCAGGTTGCCGCTGGTGGCGATCACCGGGAAGTCCACCTCGCGGAGCAGGAGGTGATGTAGCGGTGTGTAGGGCAGCATGATCCCCAGGTTGGGGTTGCCGGGCGCGACTTCGTCGGCGGCGGGGGCGTCGGGCCGGCGTCGCAGCAGCACGATGGGCGATTCGGGCGTGGCGAGCAGCGATTCCGCCTCAGGCGGGACTTCGCAAAGTGCCCGCGCCTGGTCCAGGTCCCGCACCATGAGAGCGAACGGCTTGTCGCGGCGCGGCTTGCGTTCCCGCAGCCGACGGATGACCTCAGCGTTGCGTGCATCCACCATCAGGTGAAAGCCCCCCAGCCCCTTGACAGCCACGACCTGGCCGGCACGCAGCGCCTCCGCCGCACCCCGCAGAGCATCATCCCCCTCGGCGATAACCTGCCACTGGCTATCCCCCCGAGTTCCCCCGAGTTCCCCCGAGTTCCCCCGAGTTCCCCCGAGTTCCCCTGAGTTCCTCTGAGTTCCTCTGAGCCCAGCAGTCTGTGGGACTTCCCCTTGTCGTCTATGCAGCACCAGCCCTGGCCCGCACACCGGACACGCATTCGGCTGCGCGTGGAACCGCCGGTCCAGCGGGTCCTCATACTCGGTCTGACAGTCCGGGCATAAGGTGAAGCGACGCATGGTGGTGTTGGGCCGGTCGTAGGGCAACGCCCGCACGATGCTGAAGCGGGGGCCGCAGTTGGTGCAGTTGGTGAAGGGGTAGCGATGCCGGCGGTTCCCTGGATCGAACACCTCGGCCAGGCAGTCGTCACAGGTGGCGATGTCGGGCAGGACAAGAACGGTTTTGGCCCCGGTCTCATCGCTGTGCCGGATTTCGAAGCGGTCGTAGCCAGCGGGTTCCAGCCAGTCTGTGTTCAGGCTGTGGATGATGGCGCGGGGTGGCTTCTCCGCCGGCAGCCGTTCCAGAAACCGCTCCAGGTCCGATTTCGGCCCCTCCAGTTCGATGAAGACACCGCGCGTGTCGTTGATGACCCAGCCGGCCAGGTTCAGTTCTGTCGCCAGCCGGTAGACGAATGGTCGGAAGCCGACGCCCTGCACAGCGCCATGGATCTCAACGCGCACTCGCTGCTTTACGAGCTGGGGCACCTCGTTCACGGCCAATAGTCAGGCTTCCTTCAAGTTGACAAACGAGATTCTCTTTGACAGCCGTTGCTATCTTAATCGTTCCAACAGCCATGCCACCCACGCATCTGTGCCCTCACCGGTCCGGCACGAGACGACGAAGAAGGGCACGCCGGCATTGATGATCTCAAGGCCACGACGGAAGTAGTCCACGTCGAAGTCGAAGAACTCCAGCAGATCGGCCTTGTTGAGCAGAACGGCGTCTGCGCTGGCGAACATGCCGGGGTACTTGTAGGGTTTGTCGTGCCCCTCCGGCGTGCTGGCCACCACCACGTTCAGGTCAGCGCCCAGGGCGAAGTTGGCCGGGCAGACCAGGTTCCCCACGTTCTCGATGAGGATCAGGTCTAGTTCCTGCAAAGGCAGGCCCGACAGAGCAGAGCGGATCATGGGCGCGTCCAGGTGGCAGCCACCGCCGGTGTTGATCTGGACCACGGGGATGCCGCGTGCGGCGATGGTGTCGGCGTCGATGCGGGAAGCCAGGTCGCCTTCAATGACGCCGGAGCGCACACTGGCCGGCAATCGCTCTGCCGTGGCCAGGATCAGGCTGGTCTTGCCGGCCCCTGGCGAGGCCATCAAGTTGAGCACGAACAGGCCGGCGGCATCAAGAGTGGCCCGGTTCTCAGCCGCCACCTGGTCGTTGGCACTCAGAATCTCTTTCTCGACCTGAATTTTCATCTTCCACCTCGATGCTCTCGACGTAGAACTCCGTGCCGCCCGCAACGCGCAGGCGAGCGCTTTCGCAGGACGGACATGCTGGGGTGAGGGGGGCGATAGCCGCAAACTGGTGGCCGCAGTCCCAGCAGGTGGCCGTGGCCGGCTCACGCCGAAAGCGCAGCACGGCTCCCTCGGCCAGGGTGTCCTGGCTCAGGATGTCGAAGTAGAACTGGACGGAGTCGCCCATGATGCTGGTCAGGTCGCCGATGACCAGGTCGATGGCGATGATGCGCCGTGCGTTGTTCTGCCGGGCGGCCTCCAGCGCGACTTGCAGGATGCCCTGTGTTACCGGGAGTTCATGCATCCTCGACAACCGCTTCTGCGCCCCGCTTCTCCAATTCGGCAAGGACCTGCCCGACCGCTTCGGGCAATGCGCGGGCGACCGGTTCGCTCAGGGTGTCGTTCCAGGGGGAGAGGTCTGCCGGCTGGACGCCGATGATGGTGGTCGAGGGCCGGCGGCCGGTGGTAGCCTCCAGCAGTGTTAGCGCCTCCAGGGGACCCATCTCGTGCAGCGAGATGGCCGGCGTCGTCGCGACCTCGGCCATGTCCAGTCCGAAAACGAGCACCGTACCGGGCGTCGCTCCTGCATCCACCGCGTCCACCACGATCAGGTGATCGGCGTTCTCGATCAGGGATAGCAGGCGCAATCCCGCTGTTCCGCCATCCACCAGCGTCACGCCAGGAGGGAATCGGTACCGCGCTGCCAGCTCCTGCACGACGCGGACGCCAATGCCCTCGTCGCGGCGGAGCAGGTTCCCCACGCCCAGCACGACGATGCGAGATCGGCCGGCGGGCCTGTCACGCTGCTGTTCCACGCTTCACCCGATTGCGGCCAAGACCCTAAGGGTTTCTCAAAAACCCTTAGGGTCTTTCCACTCACACATCCAGCATCAGCTTACGAACGGTCTCTTTGCCCCGGATCAGATGTACGGTGCACGCCAGACAGGGATCAAAGGAGCGGATAACGTGTTGCACTTCGACCGGGTTGGACTCGTCGGGCACGGGGGTGCCGATGACCGCCTGCTCAATGGGGCCGTGCTGATCCAGGAAGTCCTTGGGCGAGACGTTCCAGGCCGTGGGCGTGATGACCTGGTAGTTGGCGATCTTGCCGCCCTCGATGCGAATCCAGTGGCCCAGTGCTCCACGGCCAGCCTCGGTGAAACCCTGGCCTGTAGCCCTCTCCGGCACGTCCGGCGGCTTCTGGTAGAAGGGCTCCCGCAGGTCGATCTGGCCGAGCCACGTCCGGAGCTGGGCCAGCAACCGCACCTCCTCGTGGAGCCGGGCCAGTTCGCGGGTGAAGGCATTGACACCCAGGTGCTTCGCCAGGTCCAGGACCAGCGGGTCCTGGTCGTTGATCTGGCGGGCCAGGGGGCCCACCTGGGTGGGACGATCCTGGTAGCGAGGAGCTTTGGCGTAGCTGTACTTGCCATTGTCCCGGCTGTAGAAGGGGCGGGTTTCCCCTTCGCTGGGATGTTTTCCGCCGTCGTAGTCCTCGTACCAGGAGTGCTTCACGTGTTCGGTGATCTGGGCTTGCTGAAAGGCGTGAAAGCCGCCGTCGTAGAAGCCAGGCTTGAGCCACGGGCTGCCGTCGGCCTGTTCGTAGACGCCGTAGGCCAGGAAGTTGCCCGGCCCCGCACCGATCTCGTGCAGGCCCAGCTCCGGCCCCACGCGGATGAACACACCCAGGTCCGAGTTGGCATGGTCTCCCTCACCCAGCCAGGCTTCCACGTCGGCCAGACTCTGGTTCGCCAGCCAGCGCTCGACGGAGCCGCCCAGCACCATCTGCTCGACGATGTCTTGCACCTCCATGAGGATGGCGGTGACTTTGATGACGTCGTTGGGTGTGGGCCGGCAGGTGACGCCCCCGGGGACGAAGACGTTGGAATGCGGGAACTGGCCTCCCAGGATGGCGTAGGCCTCGTTCAGTTTGCGCTTGGCCGCGACGGCGGTGAGCCACGAGCTACCGCTGACGGGGGCGAAGCGGCGCACCAACTCCGGATACAGGGGATGATCGGCGTACTTCTTATTCGTCAGGTCGGGGCCGAAGAGGACGTAGAAGTGGGCAGCGTGGCTATAGGCGTTCTCCAGGCCAAGCAGGATGCTGCGCACCAGGTGAGCGTTGGAGGGCGGCGTGGCGCCAAACGCGTTCTCCAGGCACTTCACCGAGGCTACCTGGTGGGACGTGGGACAGACACCGCAGATGCGCGGTACGAAGACCAGGGCGTCCAGGGGATGGCGCCCCTGGAGCATGATTTCGAAGCCCCGGAAGAGGGCGCCGGCTGCCCAGGCATCCGTCGCCTTGCCATCGTTGACCTCGACGCGGAAGTCGAGATGTCCTTCGATGCGAGTGATGGGGCTGAGGTCGATGATTTTAGCCACGGGCCACCTCCTTGATCCAGGCTGGACAGGCCAGGGTATCGAATCCCTTGCCGATGACGTGGAACACGCGGTTTGCTCCTTCCGGTACCGGCAGTGCGGATTGGGTCTGGAAGAACCAGCCGGCACTGGCGTCGGGGAAGTTGGGCTCGGTGCAGCCCAGGCACGGGGAACCAACCCGCTGTTTGCTGGACTGGCGGTTCCAGAGACGCTGGTTGCAGTCGGCGTGGGCGTCGGGTCCATTGCAACCCAGGTAGCGATAGAGGCATCCCATCTGCCCAAACTCCTGGGCACCGAAACCGTACTCGAAGAACTCGTTGCGCGGGCAGCCCCAGTGTGAGACGGTCTGGTAGAACATCTTGGGCCGGTGGTATTGGTCCAGCTCGATGAGATCTCCCATGCCCATCAGAATGGCACTCAGCGCCTTGGAGAGCCAGTCCGGGTGGGCCGGGCATCCAGGCACATTGATCACGGGCAGGCCGGTCCGGGAGCGGTAGTCAGCACCCAGCAGGCCACCCACCTGATTCTTGTGGAACTGAAGTCCGGTGGCATCAGTGGGGTTAGGGTCCGCCGCGGCCACCCCGCCAAAGGCCGCACACGTACCCAGAGCCACCGTGTAGGCAGCTTTGTCCGCCAACTCCGTTACCAACTCCTTGAGTGGTCGTTCGCCAATGAGACAATAGGCACCAGTGCCGTTCGGTCCGTCCTGCACGGCTCCCTCGACGACGAGCACGTCCAGCGGCTCGTCCCCATGCGCGTATGGCTCCATCGCCTTGACAGCCGCTGGACCGCTGCTGGGGTTAATGGTGGGGTGGAAAACTACGTGGACGTCGAACTTGGTCAGGATCTGGGGCACGTCAGGCTGGTCGGCATTGAGGAACGAGATCGTACAGCCGTTGTCCGTGGCACCCTGCAGCCAGATGAGACTGGGCATTAGCTCACCTCCTCCTTGATCACCAGAGATCGGGTTTTGTGGCGGGGAATAACTCCTATTATACCACTTTGCGTGTTTCTGTCAAGGATAGTCGGGTTGGTTACGCCCCAATGCTACAAGCGATGGTTCAAGGCCCTGTGATCCAGTGCTGGTTCTATGATCAACCCTGTCGGTAAGCGTCGAGCGTCAGTCGTGCTGTGCGTTCCCAGGAGAAATGGCCGGCCTGTTTCAGACCGCGGCGGCGCACCCGTTCCCGTAAGTCCGTATCCTGCAGCGCCTGGCGGATCGCCGTCGCGATCGTTTCAGGCGTGTGCGGGTCGAACAGCAAGGCCGCATCGCCGGCTACCTCCGGCAGACTGGATATGTTGGAACAGGCCACCGCCGTTCCACACGCCATCGCTTCGATGACCGGCAGGCCGAAGCCCTCGTACAGCGACGGGAAGACGAATAGCTCCGCTCCGCTGTACAGGGCCGGCAAATCCTCTTCGGCCACCGCACCCAGAAACATCACGCTGTCCAGCCCCAACGCTGCGGCGCGTTCGCGGGCCTGCGGATAGCGTGGGTCTTCGTGGCCGGCGAGTACCAGGGCATTGCGTACTCCGTATTGCGTAACACGGGCCCAGGCTTCTACTAGACGAGACAGGTTCTTGTGGGGCTTGTTGATGCCCACGTACAGCACGTAGTGGTCCGCGAGTCCGAGCCGGCGTCTGATGTCATCGATGGCGTCGCCCTCGGACGGCTGAAATTGGGGGCCGGCGGCCAGCGGCGTGACGCTGATACGGTTTGCATCAACGTGGTACATCTCCACCAGGTCTTGACGCGATGCTTCGGACAGGGTCAAAATGTGGTCGGCTGTCCGCAGCGCCAGTCGCGTGGTTGCCTCGAAGATCAGGCGCATGACTCGCGAGGGGAGGTATTCGGGGTAGCGGGCCGAGATGACGTCGTAGATGGTGACGACCTGACGGCAAGGCATCCGGTACGCAGTGATGTAGTAGGGCGCGTGGAAGACGTCGAGGGAGAGCCGGCGGGCGAGCCGTGGCAGGCGAAACTGCTCGGCGGCGGAGCGGATGGGGATGTCTGTCGGGACGAGGGTCAGGTTGGGTCTTTGAAGGGCCTCGACATGATGCCGCGTGTTGGGCGATTCGGGATCGTGAAGGAGGAGAAACTCGACGTCTGGGGCGATGGCCGGCAGTGCTCGGGCCAGGTTGTAGACGTATCGACCGATGCCGGGGAAGTCGTCGCGGATATAGCGGCCGTCAAGTGCGATGCGCATTTCGACTTCGTTGTTGGGTTAACTTCAACATGCGCATTTCGAGACGAAGGAATGCCGTCTCAACGTCAGTGGTCATGTCTGTGCATCTTCTCAAAAAAGTAGGGGGCGATGCAACTCGGAGCATCGTTTGTTTTGCTCCGAGACCCTCAATCCGAGTTGCCTCGCCCTCTACTCCACTCGTGGCAGTTTGGATGAGAGGCCCTGGAGTTGCGTGTAGAGGGTGAGCATGAGGTGAATACATAGTGCCCAGTACAGCCCATAGTGCTTTGCGTAGAAGGTCACGAGGCTCTGTTGATAATGGCGATTAGCGGCCGCCCGACGGCGCTGGCTGGCCCCACCCAGGTGCGTTACAGTGACTTGAGGGTTGTAGACGACACGCCAGCCGGCCTTTCGCATGCGAAGGCACCAATCATTGTCCTCGAAGTAGAGGAAGAAGCACTCATCCAGCAGACCGATCTGCTCGATCACCTCTCGGCGGACGCACAGACAGGCTCCCGATACCCAATCCACTTCCAGGGGTTGATCAACATTCCAGTCGTGCAGTGGGCCACGACCGAGTAGATGGCGGATGCCCCTCCGAATCAGGTAGCCCGGACGCGGGTCGTTTCCGAACGCGAATGCCTGAGGATGCGCTTCAGATGTCAACAGGCCGGCCGAGACGGCTCCCACCTCCGGGTTCTGGTGCAAGAACTGAACCAGGGTGCGAAGATCCTCCGGTGTGGCTACCACGTCACTGTTGAGCAGGATGATCGCCTGCCCTTCAGCCTGGCGTAAACCCAGGTTGTTGCCGGCAGCATAGCCCAGATTTTTCTCGTTGCGGATTACTTCGATTTCGGGGGAAAGCTCGGCTGCGGTCTGGGCAGTGCCGTCGGTGGAAGCGTTGTCAACAACAATTACTTGCCAGCCCCAGTTCAGAACCGCCGGGCACAGGGCGCTGAGGCATTGGAGTGTCAGGTCGCGGGTATTGTAGCTAAGCACAATCACGCTGGCCGGCGGTGTTCTCATGTCAGCACCTCACGGTAGATGCGTGCCGTTTCCGATGCAATTCGCTTCTGAGAGTAGCGCTCTTGCACACGCGCGAGGCCCTCCTCGGCGAGCTCGCGGCGAAGGGCCGGCGCGTCTCTCAGGCACTGAAGCTGAGCAGCCAGGGCAGCGGCATCTCCTTCCGGGAAAATCAGGCCGGCGTCGCCGATCACTTCCGGGATCGCGCCGGAGTCCGAACCGACCACCGGTACCTTGCAGGCCATCGCCTCCAGCAAGACCCGCCCGAGTTGCTCTTTCCAGATACGCGTCGTGCGACTGGGCAGGACCAACACATCGAGCCGGCAGAGTTGCCGTGCGACCTGGGCAGGAGGCACAGGGGGCACAAACTCTACAATGTCCGTGAGATACAATGCTTCCACCTGAGTTCTCAGGGCCGAACCTGCCGGCCCGCCACCCACGATGGTGAGTCTCAAAGGCGGTGTGGCATTGCCGGCCACAGTCTCTAGCCGGCGGAGTTGAGCGATGGCGTCTATCAGCGTGTCTACGCCCTTTTCTTGCACCAGGCGACCGATGTAACCCACAGTGAAGGTGTTATCGCCACCGCGCGGCCGGGCGCAGGGTTTGAACGTTTGCGTATCTACACCAATAGCGGGCAGCACATACATCTTCCCGGCATAGCCGTGCCGGCGCAAGATTTCTGCGGCTTCCTGGTTCGCACAGAACATGCCGTCGCTGGCTTGCAGGGTCCTATCCATTACCCGGCGTACGTACCAGGCCCTTGGGCGATCGAGGTTCTGCCATGTGTGCAGCAGCAATCTGGCGTCGGGCATAACGAGGCGGCGGAGCAGAGCGATCTGGAGCGCAGCCAGGCTATCTGGCTCTTCCTCCGCATGGATGATGTGTGGACGAAAAGCACGCATCCCGAATGTGAGAGTGCGGTAGAAAGAACGATGAGGGTCGGAAGGCCGGCCAAGCATTGGCAGGGTGGTCAGGTGGAATGAATTGGAAGATGTACTGACCTGTTCCGTCTGCAAGAGATCATCCTGCCACGCACGCGGACATATATGTCGAATACGCAGGTCTGGCTGTTGTGCCAGGAGGTGAACCTTGCGGTGCATGGTGGCATCACGATAGCGAGTGATCAAGAGGACGCGAATCATTGCGGGCGAAAAGCCTGGGCCTCCAGAGTAGCGTAGATGTTGTCCTGGGGACGGGCCAGACGCTGCCATCCCCATCCGAAGAGTCGCACGGTGCGCCAGGCGGTGAGCGCCAACGGCCAGGCTCTCGCATTGCCGCTTACTAATCCCCGCTGTAGTGGAGTGCTAATCCGACGGAGCCAGCCAGGAAGGGGGGGAAGGGGAGAAACCTGGCGCACCATAATATGCTCGAAGCCTGCTCGCCGCAAGGCAACTGTCAGGGTGCCTGGCGTAAGAAACAGCAAATGGGATGGTGGACGGAACCCGACCCAGGCTTCAGGTTCACGGATAGCCTGCCAGTGGGCGGTATTGGGTGTGGAGAGCATTAACATCCCACCCGGACGAAGTCGATCATACAGATGCCGTAGTTCCTCAACCGGACGCGGCAGGTGCTCGATCACCTCCCACAGGGTAATGACGTGGAAGCCATCTTCGGCCAGGGCGTCCAGAGACGGGACTACCTGGATGCCCAATGCGTGGGAGGCCGTACGGGTCATTTCCGGCGAAATCTCAACGCCGGCAATGTGCCAGCCGTCGGATCGGGCGAGTTCGAGAAAATAGCCGGCTGCACAACCAAAATCCAACAGGTGTCCGCGCTCAGGAAAGCGATTGTTGATAGCTCGTAAGCGTCGTCTGAAATGGGGTAGCAGTGCCTTTTTCATATCTGCATAGTTTCGGTAGCCTTGCTCCGCTTGCCCATGGAAATACGCGCTGTCCTGGTAATGAGCTTTCAACTCCGCATCGGTGGGAATTGGGCTCACGTGCAGGGTGTCGCAGGCCATGCACTGCACGATGTCGTAACCGTTTTTCACGAACATGAGGGCAGAGTTGGTTCCTCCACAGATGGGACATCCCTTGGTAGCTGGGAGGTCTGGAACTGCGTATTGATTCATCCCAAGATCCTTCGAGCGAGGCAGGGGAGAGCCAGCCAAAGGCGCTTCGCTGGATTATACCCGTTCTGTCGAGCCTGATCCAGAATGGCATCGAGCATGTGCAGATGAGTGTAGACTTTGCGGCGAGCAGCGTACCTGGCCGATGGTGGGGCGGTGCGCATCGGTGCCCAGTGCTCCAGGTTTGGCCGGTTGATGATGTCCAAAATGGCTTGTACGCGGTGTTGGTAAGTGTGCTCGGCCAGGGTACGCCGATAGCCGGCCTCAGCTATGGCATACCGCTCTTTATCATGGGCCAGATAGTAGTCGATTGTTTTCAATAGCTCGGTGTCATCGCCGTAGGTCACAATTTCCTGGCCGACCTCGAATAGCTCGTCCAGGCCGTTGGCTACCGAATCGGTGACGACAAGGGCACCGCAGGCTGTACCTTCAAAGATGCGCATGGTTACATCGCCGGCGATGCTGGTGTTGAACACGATTCGGGATTGGCTGTATATCTGGCCCACCTCCTTGGGTGGGTAGAAACGAAAGAAGTCGTTGGTGCGATAGCGTTCGGCGACGAGTTTGAGCCGGCGTGCCCTCGGCGTGCGGCGGTGACCCGCAGCAATGTTGCCCACAAACCCCACGTCATAGACCCGAGCCAACTCAAGCCGGCGATGCACGTCCCGTGCAGCAGCCAGAGGCAGCCAGTAGACCTGATGGTGTCCAACGGTCCGGCGAAATGATGTCACGTAGTCCTTTTGGGCAACAAACACGACGTCGAAAAACTGAGCGACCTGGTGACGCCACGTGCCCAGGTGGACGTCGATCAGGTAGCAAGCGGTCGGGATAGGGAGCTGTTCGATGCCGGGCGGGAAATAGCGGCCGGCCGGATCTATCCACAGGTAGAGGTCCGGTGGTTCGGGCAATTGGGCGACAATCCGATCGATGGGGGTAGTCTCCGCGTAGCCAGGCTGCTCGGGGACGCCCAGGCCCACGTAGGTGACCCGGTGCCCCAGCGCCCGGAAGGCCCGCTCCAGGTGGTAGCCGGCCGCGGTGGCGAAATGGCGGTAGCCCATAGCGATGTGCAGGCTCACGGGCCCCTCCGTCGGTGCAGGGTGTTGCGGATCCCCTGGCCGAGCACCCTCAGGCCGTAGGGGAGCTGATGGGGAGCCGTGGTCAGGGCCCGCAAAAAGTAGCCCAGGGCCTGACGTTTCGGCTCCGTGCGCCAGGCAGTGGCGAAGCGGTAGTAGAGGAGCTTGGCCCGGAAGTGGGCTGGATACTCAGAGAAGTGGGGAGCGGCAATGACCTGCGCCACGGCGTAGCGGTTGCCCTGATGGATGCGTTCCAGGTTGCGGGTGGCATTCCGGTCGTGGATCCGGTAACGCACCAGGGGTTGGTCGATGTAGGCCATGTCGTAGTAGCGGCTAATATGGACCCACATCAGCCAATCCTCGGCGGCATTCTTCAGATACTCGTCGAAGGGCCCTACCTGGTCAAACACCTCCCGGCGAACCATCACAGTGCTGGGTGTGGCGCAGTATTCCACCGTCTCCCAACGGAAATTGGCGGGGTTGCGGGGTCTGCCTGACCACTGGGACTTGAGGCCGAAATCGCCTTTGCGGTCAAACAGCAGGGCATCGCTGCAGACCAAACCAACGTTGGGATGGTTGTCCAAACAACCGGCCAGGATAACGAGAGCGCCGGGCAGGTAGACGTCATCGCTGTCCAGGAAGGCGATGTACTCACCCCGGGCCGCGCGGATACCCGTGTTGCGGGCGCTGCTTAGTCCCCCGTTCTCTTGCTCGATGTAGCGGATGCGGTCCCCGAAGTGGGCGGCCACCTCCCGGGTGTTGTCCGGGGAGCCGTCGTTGACCACGACCACCTCCAGGTCAGGAACGTCCTGGTCAAGCGCACTCTGGATAGCCTCAGCCAGGAAGTGAGCCTGGTTGTAGCAGGGGATGATGACGGAGATAGATAGTCTCATACCGTTTCGCAGTGCGAAAAAATCTCCGTGTAAGTTGCTCTGTAGACATCTTGGGCGTGTTTGAAGGCCGTGATCTTGGTAACCTCAGTTGCGTCTCCTGATGAACGGCGACGCAACACGCGCCCAGCTTTAATATTGGCCGAAAAATCGCCAATGCCGCGTTGGCCTGTGGTCGGTAACAGCTTGTACTGTTCTGAAAGCGGGACGCGCAGATCGAGAACTGAGCGAAGTAAACCCGATACAGAATCCGTTTCGTAAACAAGCTGGCGGTAGGTCAAAGCCGCTGCTGGATATCCCCGGGGAATGCATTGGGCATATTGACGCAGTATATCGAGGCGATCGACATAATACTGGATGGCTTGCTCCTCCGTGTAGCTCAAAGAACGAACAATACTGGCGAGGCTCTCCGCTGGGGAACGCAGGAGAAAAATCAACCGCACTTGATGGGAGATGAGCATTTCCATATCAGCGGGGGCTAACAATACGTTATGCAGCAGTTTATCCAACAGGTACCGTTCTGGTTTCCGTAATGGGAAGCGCCGCAGCATAAACGAAGTTTTCAGCGCCAGCAGATCAAAATCCCGCGGCGCAGAGTACCGGGTCATGCTCTCGCCGTATCCTAGTATCTCCGGATTGGAGGCAAGAATGTGAGTTAATAGCGAGGAGCCGGAACGCATGTGGGAAAGGATAAAGACATATTCCTGAGGTCGGCCTATGGACGATAGCCCTCGGGCCGCAAGATATGCAAGCGCTTTTAGCCGTGATCGTGGAGGACCTTGTACTCGCTGCAACAACGTCATGTCGTTTGTCCTCACGAGAACTTACCGCTGCCCCACCAACCGCACCACATAGGCCAGGCGCTCCCGGCTAGCTCGTGGCTCGACCAGCAGGGTCACCGCTCCAAAGCCTCCCACTGCATACGTGCTCTTGAGTACCACGCGTATTGTTAAGGGCAGGTCCGTCAGCCCTGTGTAGCGGTTGAGCACCCAATATCCGGCCAGGATGACCAGCGCAA
>CAZHMV010000101.1:0-20659 GCA_964532665.1 uncultured Anaerolineales bacterium | reverse complement strand
GAAATCCGCCGCCGGCTGGCGGAGCGCAACCCCGACGCGTTCCTCCCCGACCTGGCCACCAGCCTGGGGGCTCACGGCTCGGTGCTGCGGGAATTGGAGCGGCACGCCGAAGCCGTGGCGTCGTTTGGGGAAGGCGCGCGCATTTTGACGCCGGGCTTCCTCCATCTGCCCCAGGCCTTCGCCGGGCTCATGGGAGCCCTGGTCAACGATTACCTCAACGCCTGCCAGGCCGCCGGCCAGGAGCCGGACGGGGAGCTGCTGGGGCCGGTGGTGGTGGTGTTGAAGGAACTGGCGGAGGGGGAGGGTGAGTAAGACGCCGGCCCCACTTCCAAACAAGACTTCGGAAGTCTCAAACCGCGCGCTCGCCTGGCGAGACCGTGGCTGCTCTCACGCCACTTCTGCCCTAGGAACACCCATCGAAAGACTTCCGAAGTCTGAACGCCACCAGGCGGGCTGCACAGGGTGTCCGCTCTGCTGTTGCTGCGGCTGCTGCGCCGCCATGGCCGGCAGGTGCTCTATCGCGGATGGTCGCCTTGGGCGTGCCGGCCACGGACATGAACACCGCAGAACGGAGGTCTTTTCCTTGAAAACCAGGCGTGTTTATCTGACTCCTGCTCTCCTCGGCCTGGAGGCATCCCATGAACCAACCCGCAAGCCCCATTCCCGTCTATCTCGAAGTCAGCAAGCGACGCACCTTTGCCGGCGCCATCGAGTGGCCCGGCTGGTGTCGCGCCGGCAAGGATGAGGCCTCGGCGCTGCAGGCGCTGCTGGCCTATGGGCCGCGCTACGCCCAAGTGCTGCCGCCCGCCGGCCTGCCCTTCACCCCGCCCGGCGACGTCGCCCGCCTGCCGGCGGTGGAGAGGCTGGCCGGCAACGCCACCACCGGATATTGTGAGCCATAGCCATCACGGCCTGGTTCGTCGTCCATCCAGAAAACGTGTCACATGCTGTTCCAGATCGATGCGGGGGATTTGCCCGGCGAAAGCCGTGCCCCGAATCATGGCGAAATAGATCAACGGCCCCAGCAGAGCCGCCACCGCGTGCAAAGGAGGCTCCGGCTGCAAAACGCCTTCTTCCTGATAGCGCACCAGCAGGCGACCGATGGTGTGCATGATGCCCATCGGCCGGTCGAGCGCCTCCACCAGTTCGGGATGACGGTGCATTTCGGGGATCAACATGGCCAGGAATTGCCCGTACTGCGCCGTCAGCTTCTGATACCGCGCCACAATGCTGAGCAAGTCGCGATACACATCGCCACTGTATTGCGTGACAGAGTCAAAATCCATCTGGTCGGCAATGGCGCGAATGGCCAGTTTGATCAACTGGGCTTTGCTCCCATATTTGCGGAACAGGGTCACCTCGCTCACGCCTGCGGCTTTGGCCATCTGCTTGGTGGTGGCGCCATGATAGCCACGCTCGATGGTGACCCGGATCACAGCCTGGAAAATATCATCATCTTTGACGATTTTTGGCATTGGGTACTCCTCTTTCTCAAGTTATTACCGGCCTTCTCCTATTCTACCATGTTTTGCAAGTATTGACTAACAATCAAACCTGTGCTATGATAAGCAAGTAAACACTTACAAATGAGCGTTGCTGCGCGAGGAACCTTGCTTTGTTGACGATACTCATCCAATCCCTGCTCCTGGCTTCGGCCGGCCTGTTCGCCCCCGGCTCCATGACCCTGGTCATCCTGCTGCTGATGTCTGCGCGCGGCTGGCGCAACGGGCTGGGTTATGTGCTGGGCTATGTCAGTGGCTACACTGTGATCGGCACGACGGTGGTTGTAGCCGGCTATCAGGCAGCGCAAAATCGCGGCCCCAAAGCCGGCCTGTTCCTGCCCATCCTGTTGCTGGTGCTGGGCACCCTGCTCCTCTTGCTGGGGCTGCGCAACTGGCGCAAGCCGGCCTCGCAGAGTCACGCAACACCGCGCTTTTTCGCCATCGTGGATCAAATCACGCCACCCAAAGCCTACGCGTTCGGCGCTTTAGTCACCGTGATCAATTTCAAAAACCTGGCGCTGTTTTTCTCGGCCATTTCCGTGGTTCTGTTAAGCACTTTGTCTCTCCCCGAAAAGCTGGCTATCACCCTGCTGGTGGTGGTGGTTTTCTGTTCCTCGGTGCTTATCCCCCTGTTGATTTACGTGGCCTTTCCCCGCCGCGCCGCCGACCTGCTCAACGGCATCAAGGACACTCTGGAACGGCACAGCCGGCCCATCGGCATCTGGGTGCCGCTTTTCTTTGGCTTACTCTTCATCGTTCGAGGATGGACCCTACTGCAATGACCCACAACGATCCGCTCATACTCCCGTTTACCGAAATCCGCGCCGCCGACCTGCCGCTGGTGGGCGGCAAAGGGGCCAACCTGGGCGAGATGGCCCACGCCGGATTTCGCGTCCCGCCGGGCTTTTGCCTGACCACGGTGGCTTTTCGGCGCTTCATCGCCGCCAGCCCGGACCCCGAAGGGCTATATGCCCTCCTGGATACCGTCTCCACCGATGACCTGGACTCCGTGCGGGACGTGGGACAGCGCGTACGCCAGACCTTGCTGGCTGCGCCCATCCCCGTTGAGATTGCTGCCGCCGTGCGCCAGGCCTGGCAGGAAACAGGCGTCGAGCACGCCTACGCCGTCCGCTCCAGCGCCACCGCGGAAGACCTGCCAGGCGCCTCCTTCGCCGGCCAGCAGGACACCTATCTCAACGTGCGCGGCGAAGCGGCCTTGCTGGACGCCGTCCGCCGTTGCTGGGTTTCTCTCTTCACCGACCGGGCGATTCTGTACCGTTGCCAGAACGGCTTCTCGCATCGGGATGTGCAGTTGTCCGTGGTCGTGCAGCGCATGGTTATGGCCGAGAAATCCGGCATCCTGTTCACCGCCGACCCGCTGACCGGCCACCGCCACACCCTGACCATCGACGCCAGTTTCGGGCTGGGCGAAGCCCTGGTCAGTGGCCTGGTCTCGCCGGATTCATACCGGGTGGACAAGCGAACGCGCACCATCATCGAGCGCCGGATTGCCGATAAGCAAATCGCCATCTACCCGCAAGAGGACGGCGGCACCCGTCAGGTGACGCTGCCGCGCGAACAGCGCAACGCCACCGTCCTCAGCGATGAGCAGATCCTGACGCTGACCGACCTGGGCTGTCGCGTCGAAGCCCACTACGGCGCGCCCCAGGACATCGAATGGGCCATCGCCGACGGCCAAATCTACCTGCTGCAAGCCCGCCCCATCACCTCGCTGTATCCCATCGACGGGCTGGGGTCGCCCGACGACACGCTGCACATCTACTTCAGCGTGGGTCATCAGCAGAACATGACCCGTGCCATGTCACCCTTCAGCCTGACCAGTTTTCCGCGCCTGCTTCCGATAGAGCCGATCACAAAACGATTGGGCTACCCCATCCTGCGCACCAGCGGCGGCCGCCTGTTCGCGGATATCACCGCCCCGCTGCGTCACCCCATCCTGCGCAAAGGCGTGTTCGGCCTGCTCTCCCAGTTCGACGCCCTGGCGCCGGAAACCCTGCAAATCGCCATGCGGCGGCCGGAGTTTCGGGGCCCACATGGGATACACATCTCCCTCGCGGCGCTCAAGAGCCTTGCCGGCGTGCTCGCCAAAGTGTGGTCCGCCTTGTGGCGGCAGGATCTGACCAGCTTCATTCCCCAGACGAACGCGCTGATTGATCGCTTCGTTGCCGAAACGGAGCGTCGCCTGCAGGGAGCGCCGCCGGGCAAGGCGCAGTTGCAGGCCATTCTGGATGTGCTGCCAACCATCTTTCCGTTCCTGCTCAACTGGGTGCCGCAGTTTGTCGCCGGCGAGATCGCCAAGCGTCTGCTCACGCGACTCGGGCGCAAGTGGTTGACGCCGGACGAACTGGAAGCGCTGACTCTGGGGCTGCCGGGCAACGTGGTCACCGAGATGAATCTGGCCATTGGGGACCTGGCCGACCTGGCCCGTCACTCGCCGCAACTGGTGGCCTGGTTCAGCCATCTGGGCGACGACAGTCAGGCGTGGCTGGAAGGGGCCACTCAACTGGAGGGCAGCGAGCCCTTCCTGGCTGCCTGGGGAGATTTTCTCGCCCGCTACGGAGCGCGCGGGCCGGCGGAAATCGACATCATGATGCCCCGTTGGCGCGAAGAGCCGTTGCCTGTGCTGCAAGTCATCGCCGGTTACTCACAAAAGGAAGCTGGCAGCCATCGCGCTCAGCAGCAAAGGTTGGCGGAAAAACGCGAGGCTGCCACGCGAAAAATCCTTGCCGGGGCCGGTCGCGGGCCATTGGGCTGGCTCCGTCTGCGCCTGCTCAAACGTCTGCTCCATGTGCTGGTCGAGGCCGGCGGGCTGCGCGAGCATCACAAATTCATGGTCGTGCGGGTCTTGAGCATCGTCAAAGAGGTTTTGAAGCAAAACGCCCGCCTGCTGACGGAAAGCGGCAAACTCGCCAGCCCGGATGACTTCTGGTTCCTGACCTGGGAAGAACTGCTGACGACCTGGGATGAGGAAACCGCCGACTGGGCCACGGTCATCGCCTCGCGCCGCGCCGACCTGGCGCGTTTCCAGAAGCTGACGCCGCCCATGGTCATCACCAGCGACGGCGAGACACCGGTGGTACAATACCATGTGAAAGATGCCCCGCCCGGTGCGCTCGTCGGCAACCCGGTCTCCGCCGGCGTGGTCGAAGGCGTCGTGCACGTGATTCACGACCCGCAGACCGAAACGCTCGCCCCCGGCGAAATTCTGGTGGCCGCCTACACCGATCCGGGCTGGACGCCCCTGTTCATCAACGCGGCCGGGCTGATCATGGAAATCGGCGGCATGATGAACCACGGCTCGGTGGTCGCCCGCGAATACGGCATCCCCGCCGTGGTGGGCGTGTGCGAGGCCACCAAACGCTTGCGCACCGGCCAGCGCGTGCGCCTGGACGGCAACCGGGGCATTGTTGAGGTCTTGTAGCCTGTCATTGCCAGGTCGCTGTTGGCCACGGCGGGACCGCCGCCCGAACCGCACATGGGAGCGAGGGCGATGGTGACCGCTCCGCCCACGACAGTGTCGATAACGAAGAGAGCCAGCAAGTTCACTTGTTACTACTCAGCCGCTCCCCCCGGATCGCCAGATCCGGCGGCTGAAGTGGCCGATTCAAGCCAATGCCGTCACTCTGTGGCCTGGATTTGACAATCCAGGCCGAGCAGGCTGAGTAGCAAAGTTCACTTTTCTGATCACGGTCGCCGCCTGCATCACGGCGTCAGCCTGAAAAAGATATCCAACGCGTCTTCGTGGTACTGGGGGTGCCGATAGAACCCGTCGTGCCCCGCTCCCTCATCCAATACCAGGCGTTCCACCACACCCCCGAAGGCAGTAATCACCTGCGCCGTGTTACGCATGTATCCGATTTGCGGTTCTGCCCCTGAGTACAGATAGAAGTGAGCGCCTTCGAACGCATCGTCACCGTACACGCCATCATATAGATTCCGCGTGAACTCTTTGCCCACAGACATATCGTCCGGGTTCGGCCTCATCCCCCCGTCGTGGCTGATGGTCAACGCCAGCCGGTTGTTACCACTGACCCGGTCGAGATAGGTCACCTCGAAGCTGATTTCCGAGCCGAGGCTCCAGCCGCGCAAGGCACACTTGTCCAATTGGGCGTGGTATTTGTATTTCATATAGCGCAAGGCGACGTCCATGAATTCGTAGAACTGCTGTCCCGAGTACATGGCATCGCCTTCACCGGGCCACCACTGGATGGCGACGATGGCGTAGCCATGCTCGCGGGCAAAGTCCAGCTCCAGTCCCACCTCGCGGTAGGCGTTCCCTGTATGGCCATGGGCGATGACCATGACCCGTCTGGTTGCCATGTTTTCATAGCCTTCGGGAACCCACAGGACGAAAAAGGTGTTCATCGGCTCCAGATTGACAACCCGGGCGCCGGCCGCCATCGCGTCCGCGTAGGGGCCGGGGACGAGATCGCTGATGCCCAGGATGTCGTCATTCGTCTCCACCAGTTGCGATACATCAATGCCTCCACTGTTCCTGGCCATCAGTGGCAGGTAAACACGAGAAGGGGAGAGGGGGAGCGTGGGAGATGGGGAGGGGCCGGGCGTTGGCGAAAGCGTGGCCGTGGCTGTGGCGATGGGCGTGAATATCGGTGTGGGGCTGGGCGTGGGTGAAGCTGTGCCGGTGGGTGTGGCCGTCAGGCCGGGCGTGACGGTGGGGGTTGGTGAAGGCGTGTCGCCCACGGTGGATGTTGGGCTGGGAGTGGTCTGGGCGGGGGAGAGAGAGTCGATGTAGTCGAACAGGGCCAGTTGGGCCGCAGTGGGTCTCTCTTCTCCTGTGATGAAAATGCCGTGCCCGCCGGTGGGGTTCCTGTAGAAAGCATCCACCGTTCCGCCGTGGTCGAGGATGAGTCCCCGCATCCAATCTATATCTTCACACCTCTGGCCGTCATAGTCCTGTTCGCCGCAGTAGAGCCAAAAATGGGCACCATCGTAGGCATCCGGCGGTGCGTTTCTCAGGTATCCAGGTATCGTTCCGGCAGATCCGATCGAACCAGCCCCTCCTGAATCACACACGAACGAGGAAAAAGCCTGCCGGCCCTCCTGGCCCCGGTCCATCAAGGCCAACTGGTAATTCATGGCCGAGCCGCGCGAGAATCCGTGCAGCGCTACGGGGACATCGCTGATAGGGCAGTGCGCCCGCAGTTCGTCGTAAGCCGTGATCAGGTTGGTGTAGATCGTCCCGGCATCATCAAAGATAAAATCCTCCCTGGGGTTTTGATCGGCCACATCTACCTCAGCGTACTGCAAGGCGACCACGGCGTAGTCGTGCTCGGCGGCCACCTCATGCCACCACTTGACGTTGTTCTCCGCGCAGCCGCCGTTGCCGTGCAGGGTAAAAACGAGCTCGGGGTCGGGGGACTGCTCCCATCCTTCCGGGAACCAGACAGTGAAGAAGCGGTTCTCGCCGACCGGGATCACGCCTCCCCCCTGGTCGGCCACGGAATTCAGGATGGCGGCGTACTCCTCGCAGCCGTGGTTCTCATAGTCGAGGCTGTGGTTCTCCTGGATCCAGGTCCGACACATGGCCATTGTGGGATCCGAGCCCCCCGTCTGTGCCAGGCTGAGGGATTCGTCGCTCATCACGGCGAACGATGCCGCGACGAGCAGCGCGACCAGGAGCGAAACAGATGATGTCTTCAGAGTGTTCATCATGATACCTCTATCAACAAAATGGATGCGTTGTCAACGTAGAATTCACTGGATCGCCGAAGGTCTCCTGACCGAGGCGAAAAGGGCTCGGTCGGAGACCTTCGCCTATCGCACGCAGAATTCGCGTCCGGCGCACATCGGCGACTGGAGACGCCGGCTAGCGAGCTTCCAGGGCGTCTATGTACTCAAACATGGCGTTCAGCGCCGGACTGGGAGGGCCGCCAGGCTGGACGGTGGAGAAGATGCCGTGCCCTCCCGGCTCATAACGATACGTTGTCACCGTCGCGCCGTGCTCCTCGAGCACAGGCCCCAGACGTCGCATGTCATCACAGGTCTGACCGTCGTGGTCCTGCCCACCGCAGTAGAGCCAGTAAGGCGCGCCGCTGTACGCGTCGGGAGGGGCGTCTTGCAGGTAGGCGGGAATCTCGCCGCCGGTCTCGGCAAGCTCGGTCCCCGAATCCGCGATAAAGGCGGAAAAGAGGTTCATGCCGTCCTCGGCCCGGTCCAGCAGGCCCATCTTGAAGGACCGCGCCGAGCCCCTGGAGAAGCCGTGGTACACCACGGCCGTGTCGTCCAGGGGACAGTACGTCTGCAACTGGTCGAAGACGGTGCGCAGGTTAGCGTAGATCTGGTCGGAATCGTCGAAAGCGTATCCCTCCTCTGTGGTCTCATCCTGGCGGGCGTATTGTAGGGCGACCAGGGCATAGTTCCGCTCGGACGCCGGCCTGGCCCACCACTGGTACACCCGTTCGGTGCATCCGCCGCTGCCGTGCAGCGTCACGATGAGCTTTCGGTTGGTGAGGTTCTCCCAGTCGTCGGGGAACCAGGTGATGAAGAACTTGCTGTCGCCGAGGGGGATGGCGCCGGCGCCGTTACTCGCCACGGCGTTGAGAATGTCGGTGTGCTCCTGGCAGCCGTGGTCGGGGTAGTCCAGGCTGTGGTTTTCCTGGATCCAGGCCTGGCAGGTTGCCAGCGTGGGCGCGGAACTTCCCTCGCTGCAGAATTGGGGTTGGTAGCCCTCCTGGCGCGGCACCTTCTGGTAGATCTCCACGACCACATTCTCCGACGCATCCTGAGTCTCCTTGTGCCCGTAGGCCACGTAAACCCGCTCGCCCACCACCTCGACGGTGGGGTGGTTGCCAAAGACGTCACCGCTGACCTTCACCGCGTCCACGGGGTTGAAATCAGCGTCGAAGACCTTCAGCCAGACGACCTCGCCGGGTGGGCGACCGGGCGACGGGCCGCCCTGCTGGCAGGTCCAGGTGCGGGGTGTGGCGTGGTGCGCTACGTAGAAGTACCCGTCCGCGTGGTCGAACCCGGAGACGTACCGTTCCATGTCAGGACAATCGGACAGGGTCCAGACGTCGGTGGCCGGGTCGAAGGTCCAGTCAGGGTCGAAGCGGACCATCAGCAGGTCGCTGTTCGCCGCCTCCGGGCCGCCGCCCGGACCGCACATGGGGGCAATGGTGGTGGGCAGCACGCCGTAGTAATTGCCGTCCACGTAGAGCAGGGCATTGACGTTGGCCCCGCCATCGGCTACCTGGCTGAGATCGAGATCACGTGCTTCGCCGACCTGCGTCAAGTCGGTGGTGAACTGGCGCAGCCGATAGCGAGTGTCTTCGTCTGGCGTGATCCCTGTCCGTATCTTGGTCATCACGAAGAGAGACCCGTTTGCCAGGACCGGGGCCGGGTCGTCCAGGAGTTCGTCGCCGGGTTGGGCCTCAACGGCCAGGACGCTGCCGGCGATGGGTGGGTCGGTGTAGGCCACACGCGGGAAGTCGTCGGTGAGGGCGTATTTGGCGGCGAAGAGGTGCGTGCCCTGCTGCTCGCCGGCCATCTCGTAGAAGGCGTAGAGGTACTGGCCGTCGGAGGCCACACGGATGTCGGTAGGGCTGCCGTATTCTGCTGTGGGTGTCACCAGATCACGGGCCATGATCTCGGTAGTGAGGTCCTGGTCGAAGACCTTCACCTTGAAGGCCCGCTGTCCCGAACCGGGGATGATGTTCCCCAGGTAGACGACGAAGAAGCGATCGTTGGCGTACACGATCTCGGGCCGGCCCCCACCTCCCTCGGCGTCGGTGGTGAGGGTGACGGTGCGCAGGTGCTGCAACTGAAAGGCCTGGGGTGTTGCCGTCGGCGTGGGCGTTGGGCTGGGCGTCGGTGTGGCAGTGGGGGTTTCAGTGGGCCAGGGCTGGCGCCAGTTGGCGGCTACCAGGGGCAGGTAGACCCGGCAACCCAGTTCGGCCGCCGTGGACTGGATGTCTACCACGTCGCCGATGCCGTTGCCGTTGACATCGCCCACGCACTGGGAGGCCGGCGGCGGTATCTCTTCCACCAGCACCGGGTCCTCACCCACGGGGATGGTGACCGATCCGCCCGAGACGGGGTAGGTGGCGACGCTGAAGGCCGTGGCATAGTCGGTCACCTCCTGGCCGGTGTCGGCAGAGGGCACCACGGCGGTGACCGTGACCGCGGTGCCGGTGAGGCCGGTCAGCATGATGGGCTTCGTGTTGCCGGGGGTGTAGCCGGGCTCGTCGAAGGTGTCCCACCAGGCGATGTAGATGGGCCGGCCGCCCTTCGTCACGCGGAACAGGTAGAGGTGGTCGCTGTCGGTGCCATCGTGCAGGGTGGTGAGGGTGGACCAGTCGGCGCCCTCCAACTGCTCGGTCATTTTCTTGTAGGTGTAGTAGCCGAGCTTCTTGACCCCCAGCCCCAAGTCGTTCGAGTCCTCCCCGTCGTAGATCAGGCCGGTGTGGTCGAAGTAGCCGTCTACGGTGGGACCAAAGTCCTCCATGAGGCCGAAGGCGGAAAACACCTTCTTCACGCCACGGGAGAGGGCGTAGGTGTAACGCCTAAAGATGTCACTGGCCTGCTGCCGCTCGCTCTGGAACGAGAACTGAGGCTCGGCCGGGTCCCCGGAGTAGCTCCCCATCTCGGTGATCCAGATGGGCAGGTCGGGCGAATAGCCGTTGGCGGCGAGGGACGCGCGTACGTGCGCGTAGACGTCCTCTCCAGTGACGGAATCCCGCAGGCGGTATTCGCCTGTCGCCGTGCCGTACCAGTGGAAGTCGAAGACGTCCACGTACTGGCCGGCCAGTTGGCTCAGGATCGGACCGTAGACCGCATCGAACTCCTGGATGTAGTCGTCGGGAAAGCCGGCTGATCCACCGATCAGCACCGTGCAATCCGGGCAGGCGTCCTTGATAGCCTGGTACGTGATCCGCTGCAGGTCGGCGAAACCGGTCAGATTCGCCTTGGGCTCGTTGTCCACCTGCCAGTACTTGATCGGGTTCGTCAGGCCGGGCATGTCGTTCCCGTCGCCGTCGCCGTTGTAGCGATCCACGGTTGCCCGGACGAAGGCGCGGTACTTCACTTCATCGACTGGTAGATACGACCCCGACTGTGTATAGCCATGGGTATCAAGCCAGTGGTCCGGCGAGATGTTAGCCAGGATGTGGATCCCCGCCGGCACGGAGCCATACTGCTGGTCGTGCAGTGACCAGTCGTAGGTGGGGTCATTCAGGTCCGGCTGAATGAGGAACCAGAAGGCGGCAACAGCCGGCCGGTGCCACCGCACGCCGATGTTCTGGGCATCCGCGAACGCCGGGTAGTCGTAGTCTGGGTGATTAACATTGGCCGGCAAGAAACCGAACGGTGAGTCTTCGTAGGGTAGCAGCGTGGGCGTGGCGGTCGATGTTGGCGTGGGTGTCGCCGTCGGCGTAGAGGTCGGGCTGGCGGTCGATGTGGGGGTGGCCGTTGATTGCCAGATGATGAAGACGGGGGCCTGGGTGAAGTTGATGGCGTGGCTGTACGGGTCGCCCAGCAAGTTCCCCAGGTAGTCGTAGACGGCGATGGGCGTGCCGGCCCCAATCCGCAGAGCAGCGTCCACATTGTGGGTTTCCCCCTCGCCACACACCTCGCACCAGCCGACGGCCACGTGGTTCACCCTGTCATCCCCATCGAAGACGTACAGCCTGGCCCTGGGTGAGAGGTTCTCGCGCCGGCTCTGGTAGGCGAAGTCGGCGTTGAACACACCGGAGGCGAAGCGCAAGGCATCAGCGGCTTCCAGCGGGATGGTGTCGCTGATGACCAGCGTGGTGCCGATCACCTCGTAGGGGGACCACCCACCCATGAGAACGCAAGGGTGCGGCGAATCCACGTCGTCGTCCACGCACGGGGAGGCCGGCGGCGGGAACTCGATGAGGGGTGAGTAGGTGATGCCCATCGCGCCGAAGTGAGCCGCCAGCACCAGCTTCTTCTCCATGCTCTGGGCATGCTCGGTTTCGGTCTCCTGCCCGTCCGGCTGCGTGGGGGTGCAGAAGATGGCCAGCCAGCAGGCGCGGTCGGAGTCAATGTGGCCCAGCTCGGTGATCCAGACGGGATAGCCGTCGATCCCATGATCCCGCATCTCCTGCCGCACATACGCCAGGTAGTCCTCGAAGGCCTGGTAGCCCAGGAAGTTGTGCAGGCCCACCACGTCGTAGTAGGCATGGGCGTCGAAGAAGGGGTCGATAAAGGAGCGGTAGCGTGCGGTCTGGTCCAGCCACAGTTCCAGGTCGGCGTAGTCGGGGAACTGGCGCGGGTTGGGCGAGTCCACCAGGTGGTTGGTGTCGTGATCCTCATAGTAGGTGTAGATCAATCGAGCGAAGCCCAGCAGTTCCTGAATGTCGGCCGGGCTGAGTTCGCCGTCGCCCTGGAGTGCGTCCCGCTTGCGCTCCACCAGGCGGGAGCCCATGGCGTAGATGGTGGTATGGCTGCCGGCGATGACGTAGGCCTCCCGAGCCGGGTCGTGGTGGATGCCGGCGTAGAAGATGGGCAGCAGCGCTTTGGGCAGAGTCAGTCCAGGGGCAACCTGGACGGTGGCCGCGATGGGGTTGCCGGCGGCGTCGAAGCCGTACATCTCCTCCGGCGTGCCGCCCCAGAAGGTGGGCTGGTCGTTCTCGGCCACCAGCTCGAAGTAGCGCACGCGCGGCAGGGTCTGGCCGGCGTTCTCCGAGTCGGGGTGCGTCCCGTCGTAGCGGTCAGCCAGGGCGACGACGAAGCGATACCAGTCGTCCCAGCGGTCCTGGGCCGGCGGGTAGCTGTGGGAGTCTTCGATCTCGGTGTCGGCCGTAAACGCACAGTCGCCGGTTTCCACGGGGATGACCGGTTCGATGCCGGAGCCGGCATAGAGCCGGACCACCTTATCCACCAGGTCCCACTTCCAGGTATCGGGGTCGGCCGGGTTGCCTTCGGACTGGATCTTGCACCAGGTCAAGCCCCAGGGGGCGAAGCTGAGGTGCTGCTCCTGGTAGAGGGGCAGCAGGTCTTCGCTCCACATGTTGGGGTCCCAGAGGTTATCCTCCGTGAAACCCCAGAAGGCTTCGCCGGCGTAGTGGAGGCCGGTGCCGGAGTGGGTGACGGCGGGGCCGCTGGCCGGCGATATGGGGCCTCCAACTCGGCCCTGTCCCTGGCCCTGAAAGGCCGTCAGAGCAGCGACGACGACAAGGGTTAGTAGCAGTGTTTTCCTGTTCATGTGATTACTCCAAACATCCCACCACCGAAACCACGAAGTATCAGGGCGTGGCGGCCGGCCAGGGCTCACGCCAAGGGGCGGCCACCAGGGGCAGGTAAACCTGGCAGGTAGACTGGCCAGTCGTAGATCCGTTTCTGCGTGCCGTCGGGGTTGAGGGCATAGAGCAGTCCACGCGCCCGCTCAACGCCCCCGACGTACGACCCCCAGGTGGCGAAGTAGACCGTGCCATCGGCGTCCACCGTCGGCTGCTGGTTAATCACCCGCCCTTTCACCGCCGGGTAGGTCCAGGCGATCTCCGCGGTCTGGGGGCCGGGGTGGAGGCTGCGGCTGGTGTTTTGGCGGTCGTAGCCGAAGGAGGGCCAGTAGGGTTGATTAGCATTGGTCAGTGGTGATGTGTAGAACTCCACCTGAGCGTGGCCTCGCCCCCGGTTCATCACCAGGGCACCAAAGAGCAGGAGAGTCACCAGTAGTAGTTTTCTGTTCATAGCGATACCTGGTGCGGTAAACCCATCAACCCAGTTCTTGTGAATAGAGTAGCATGAAGTTGTAAGCAAGGGATGAGGGGATTGTGAAGAATATGTAAAAAACCCGGCGCGGTGCACGAGATCACGATCAGCAGGGCGGCCAGGCCGATGGCTGACAAAAGGCGGGCGTACATGGCAATTCCTTCCCCTCTCCTTACTCAACGACTGGTGACGGTGGGCCATGCTGTTGGCGGAGGCCACGGCTGGCGCCAGTTGGCGGCCACCACGGGCAGGTAGACCAGACAACCTGGCTCGGCGGCCGTGGTCATGATGTCCACGATGTCACCCACTCCGTTGCCATTGGCGTCCCTCACGCACTGGGAGACCAGCGGTGCCGACCGCAACTCCATCAGCGTCACCGAGTGAGCGGGGAAGGTGTAGACGAAACGCTTGGCGGCATCGGTGATGGATGTTGTGGTGATGGCCACGCTGAGCGGGTGGGTCACGTTGTTGTAGGCGGTGAGCTCCGGCCCGTTCAGCGTTCGCACCGTGGCCGTGGGCGAGGGGATGAAGCCGCTGATGGTCACCGTGGCCGTAATGGGCATCGCCGCGTCCTTGTTGACCCCCAGCAGGGTCAGCCAGTCGCCCGTTTCGTCGGTGCCGGCCACCACCTCCAGGGCCGGCACGGAGCCGGTGAGCAGCGGCGCGCCTTTCACCTCGCTCTCCACCGGCACGGGGGCGAAGTAGTGAGTGAGCAGTTCCAGTACGTAGGCCTCTGGCCGACGGATGAAGTGCGGGTACGGGCTGAGTGCTGCTGTGTTCAGCCACTCCTCTCCCTCCGCATAGGTGGTCAGCGCGTGCAGGTTGGCCAGGGGAATCTCCAGTTCGATCAGGTGGCGCAGCATGTCGGCTATGTACAGCCCCTGGTCCACCGACATGCCGTAGTGCGGCGTGGGGGTGTGGTGCTCCGCCACGATGAAGTTGTACTCGGTGGCGGCGATTTCCACCTGGTCGGCGCGGGCACCGGCGTAGAGTCGGATCCCGGCCCGCAGGTCCTCCAGGTCCATGCGTCTGATCAGCGGGCCGGCCATGGTGCGCAGGTGAGCCTCGGCCAGGCCGCCTCCGTAGGGCTCGAAATCCCCGGACCAGGTGTAGAGGTGCTCGACGACGAAGTCGTAGGGGTGCTCCTCGCCCATCGCGATCAGGAAGCTGTCCGGGTAGAAGCAGCTTCCTACCTTGATGTTCGGGTCCACCGCCTTCATGGCCACATAGTAGTCCACAAAGCCGTCGTGGGGACCGGACTCGTAGGTGGCCAGGATGGGCGCATCCTTCGGCGGAATGCGGCCGTGGCTGCCATCGCCGAAGCGGATCTCACCCCACAGGGGGTCGAACTCGTAGACGGGGTCGTCCGGCCCGGCCGCGGGCAGGTCCAGCACCTGGGTCCAGACCTCGTTGCCCACGGTGATGGTCTGGGTGCTGGTGATCACCGGCGGGTAGCGGACGTAGAAGACCTGATGGGGCAGGCCGTTAGATTCGTTGGCGTTGAACTCCCAGTACGTTTCCCGGATCACCTTCTCGTTGTACTGCCAGGCGGTACCGCCGGCCGCGTACTTGACCCCGCTGTGGGTCCAGGTGTGCTCCCAGTCGCCGAAGAGCTCGTTGTCCACCTCCCAGTAGGTGATGTTGTAGGGATGGGGTGTCACCCCCAGCCGGACCTGGTTGAGTTCCCGGCGTATGGCCCACTGGCGCACCGTCCCCCAGTCCACCCCTTTATGGTCCACGCCGATGCGCCGCGTGTCGGTGACGGCACCGTTGGCGTAGGCCACCCAGGCCGCGGCTTCCTGGGCCGTGCCGGTGCCGAAGTTGACCACCACGTTGGCCGTGGCGCCGATCTGCTCCACGAAGAGCATGTGCTCGTCGAAGCCGTAGGTGTTGCTAACCGGCTGCCCAAGGGAGCCAATGCCGTCAGGCCGCTGCTCTGGCGAGCCAATGCCGTCCGTCCAATGGTAAAGGTCGGAGCCGCTTCCGGTGGGGAAGCGGACCACCGTAAGGCCCATCTCCAGGGTGCGAGAGATGACCGTGGGATGCACCCGCTTCGCGTCCGGGTCCCAGATGCCGACGGCGTTATCCCCATAGTTGTGGTTGATGCCGTAGAGCAGCGGGCTGACGCGGCCCAGGCGGCGGTCGGCGTGCACAGTGATGCGGGGCATGGGCTCGCCGGCGGGGACGAAGAGACGGATCAGTTGCACGGACGGTGCGGTCATGTCCTGGCTCGTGGTGAAGCTTGCTCTGAGCGTAGCCGAAGGGACATCCGACCCGGCGGCTACGTCGGCGGACTCAACCAGGGTCAGGTTGTGCGTTTCGTCCAACAGGTAGCGCTCGTAGCGGTATGGCTGCTCCGCGCCCCAGGGGAGGTTGGTCACGGTGAGGTCGAAAGCGGTGTAGCTGGAAACAAAGTTGCTGATCAGGACCTGCACTGTCCGGCCATCCGGGTCCCGGCCGGCCAGAGCAGACCAGTTGTAGGTCCAGGGGCCGGTGGCCGCCAGGCGTTGGGGCGTTTCCAGCAGCCGGCGGAAGGCCAGGAAGGCGTAGGCTGGCTTGGTGTAGAAACCCTCCTGGGTGAACATGCCCAGCCCTCGGTCGCCCCGGTAGCGGTTGGCGATGACCACGCTGGTGTCCTGCAGGTGGCTGAGCACCACAGCGGTGTAGGCGGCGTTGGTGGCGTCACGGATGTGCTCGTAGCTTCCTTCGCCCGAAAGGTTCCATTCCGTGAGCAGGTTCTCCGCCTCCGTGAATCCATAGGTGTCCAGCAGGTCCTGCACCTCCAGCGCTTTCTCCAACGGCGGCCGGGATGGACCGTAAGCGTGCCAGGAGACGAAGTCCAGCGGCACCTGATGGTCACGGGCGTAAGTCAGAAAGTCCTCCAGAAAACCGAAATCCTTTTTGCAGGCGCACGAAGGTCCGCCCACTTTCAGGTTCGGATCGTAAGCTTTGAGGGCGCGGGCCACGGCCTCGTAGAGCTGGAAATACTTCTCCGGGATGCCCCGCCACAGGTTGTTGATGTCCGGCTCGTTCATCACCTCCCAGTACTGGATGTTCCAGTGAAAGCCGTCGGCCCAGCCATCGTTGTAGTGCATGGCGATGTGCACCGCGGCCTGGGCCCAGGCGTCGCGGGTCTCGGGGGTGGTGGGCGGTGTCGGGATGGAAGAACCATAACTGTAACCCAGGCGGAACAGTACTTTCGCTCCCACTCGTCGCACGGCCTCCAGCTCACGGTCGGTGGTGGCGAAGTGGTAGTTGCCTGGGTCCTCCGGGTAGGCGCTCAGATCGGGGAAGATGACGTGCATGTCGGCGGGGCCGTAGTAGTCGTGGGTGCGCACGTAGTCCACGCCGATGTCCCGGTACTGTTGGAAGAGGTGGAATTGCTGACCCCAGCCGGCCCCCTCGCCGCGCGGGCCGGCGTTGATCCCCTGCAGGGAGCGGACGGTGCCAGTCACCTGGCTTGCATCCACAACGATGGTGGCACGGGACGTCGCGGCGGAGCCGGCGGCAGGGAGCGAGGCCAGCCCCAGGCCGGCGATGAGCAGGGTCAGTATGATTAGTGTGTATCGTCTAAACATCGCTGCACCTCGGCGATCGCGCCGTCCTCATGCGGCATCTTCTGGTACGTTCCTACGTGCCGTCAGGGCACACAGCGCCCCACTGAGCATCCACAGCCTTGAGCATCCTGTTTGGCCACGGCGATGCTCCTCTTTACCGTTCCAGAACGACCAGCCACGCGGAGTAAGGCTCCAGAGTGATGGCGACCTCGGCCCGGCCCTGGTCGTCGGCGGTGAGGGTGCTGGTGGTGAACTCCAGGGCGACGGAGGCCGCGCCGTTGGTGCTGTCCAGAGTCCAGGTGTTGATCTCGTCGATGCGCGTGTAGACGCAGCTTCGTTCCCAGGTGCTGCTGTCACCGCAGTTCGCCGTCAGGTCGTCGAACACGGCCTGGCGATAGGGGAAGGCGTTGCTGTGAGTCTGGTCCACCACGTACACGGTCTGAGTGTAGGTCGCCCCCGGCGTCAGGTTCTCGAAGCTGAGGGTGGCGGTCACAGGGCCGATGCCGTCCGCTTCCAGGCCGGCCAGCAGGTCGTCGTACTGGATCGTGCCGTCCGTCTCGTAGGGCTTGATGTTCACGTGGTACCAGCCCAGGACGGCGATGCGGTCGGCGTTCTCATCGGCGGTGGCTATCAGGTTCAGGCGATTGTTGGGCGGATAGTCAATGGTCAGTTCCTGCTCCTCCAGCCGGTTGAGCAGCCGGAAGACGTTGGTGATGCCCTTGATCAAGCCCGTGGTCTGGGACGTGAAGACCCCCACGGTTCCCTTGAAGAGGGGCAGGTAATCGTACTGAGGCCCTTCGCCCACGAAGGCGTAGGACTGCAGGTCGGGCGGCAGGCTGGCCTGCGTCATGTCCCAGATACGGGCGGGGACCAGGGATGCGCCCACCTCGTTGTCATCGTTGATATTCTTGCCGAACAGGGTCCCGTACTCGCCCGCCTCCTTCCACTCCTCGTCGGGCAAGAGATCCACGAGTGCGTCTCTGAAGGGGGGCGCCCACTCTCCCAGAACGACCAGGGTGGATGCGTAGTGCCCCGCATAGCGCGAATCGTTCAGGATGGTGTGGATGTTGTCCAGGTGCTCGCCTGTGGAGCCGGCGGCGACTTCCGTAGGTTGGTAGGAGTAGCTCCACCAACTGAGGTGTCCGTTCTCCAGGTAGCCCTGTCCCTGCAGGAAGTCGTAGAAGCTGCGGATGGCACCGCAGTCGGGGCGGTCAGCCTCAAGACATGGGTAGTCCGGGTTGTCCGGGTCGCCGACGAAGGCCAGGGGTAGCTCATCGTTGCGCAGGGTTTCATGCCGCCAGCCAGGGCCGCCGATGGTGAAGGGGAGAAGGCCCTCACCCCCTCCCCCCCAGCCCCCCTCCCCCTCTCCCGAATTCGGGAGAGGGGGAGGGGGGTGGCCTTCAGGCGGCGTCCTGAGGCCCCTCCCGAGCCCGTCGAGGGGCCTGCCGAAGGGCTGGGGGGTGGAGGAGAGGGCGGCAAGGGCGCGCAGTTCATCAGCGGCCTCAACGATCAGTTGGTAGAGAGCCCAGAAGTTCTCCTCGGTATCGCACCATTCGTACTCGTAGTTGGGTTCGTTCCAGACCTCGTAGAGGACGTCGGGCATACCGAGGGTGGGGTGGGCGTCGTCGTCACCGAAGAGATCCGGGTTAGTGACGGTGCCCCCTACTTCAGAGAAATAGCGAATAAAGTCCTGAATGAGGGCTTTGAATTCTGCCTCTTTATCCGAGGCCACACCGTACTTGGCGTAGCGATAGTCATAACGCCAGTCCCCGGGATCGTTGGGCGGGCAGGCATCCGGTGGGTTGGGCGTGTTGGTGTAGGCCCCGGGCATGGTCTTGATCTTCACCAGCAGCCGGCCGCCGTGATCACGGACCTGCTCCACCAGGGGGTCGAACTCGGCCAGGCTGTACACGCCCCGGTCCAGACTGTCCAGTTCGGGCACGATTCGCACCAGACCGATGCGGTCGAAGCCACCCAGTTCGGCCCAGTAGTCCACCAGGGTAGGGTTGATGTTGTTCCAACTGCCCCCGCCGCCCTGCCAGACGATGCCCGGACGCCAGAGGGAGGAGAGGGACCCGGGGCCGTGGGCCGGGTCGGCGTCGATGACGACGCTCGTGGATGAGGTTGGCGTTGGGGTAGGCGTGGCCGTGGGCCAGGGCTGGCGCCAGTTGGCGGCCACGACAGACAGGTAGACCAGGCAGCCCAGGTCGGCAGCCATGGTCTGGATGTCCACGATGTCGCCGATGCCGTTGGCGTTGGCATCGCGCACACACTCAGATTCCGACGGTGTGGCCGTAGACGTAGGGCTCGGCGTGGCGGTGGGCGTAGAAGTTGGTGTGGCATCGGTGGTGTACGCGGCGAAGGCCGGCGACTCACTGGCGCCGGCAAACTGAAGCGCGGTGGTCAGCGTGTAGTCCGAGGCGGACATGGCCTGGCCGACGAGGACGGTGCATAAGACCAGGGTCAACATGATAGCCAGGCCAATGGCTAGCATAAGGCGGATGTGCATGACAACTCCCTTCTCCTGCAAGAAACGGATCGTACTCTCCTTTTCCTTGATGATAACGGAACGCCGTTAGGGAGATGCAATGTCTGTGTAAACAAAGTGTGAAATCAGGACATCTGAGGTGCTAACTGCTTCGCTCACGGTGCAGAGAGCCGGCTGCGCACGAAGACAGCTTCCCGGCTGGCCCCGTTGCGCTGGTCGCTCCACATCACGTGCGGGATACCGTCCGGCCCCACCGCCGGCGAGGGAAACTTCACTTCCACGTCTCCCACGTCGGTGACGAACTCCATGGCGCTCCAGGTCTGGCCGCCGTCGGCGGAGTATTTGCCGGCCACGTCGGCACAACGGTTCAGGCCGGTGCAGGGGGAGGTACCGAAATCACGCTCATCCTTCCAGAAGAGCCACAGCACCCCATGGGGGTTGTCCGGGGCCCACAGGGGGAAGCGGCTCCTGGCTTCCGAGAGGGTCACCGGTGTGCTCCAGGTCTGCCCCTGATCGGTGGAGCGCAGGTAATCCACGGTGGTCGTAGGCCCCCGCATGGTCATCACGCCCAGGTGGATGGTGCCGCTGCTGTCCACGATGGCTTCGGGGTCCCAATCCTTGAAGGAAGAGGCTTGCCCTACGCGCTCGGTGAAGGTGGCCCCGCCGTCGGTGGAGACGGCCACGTACACGTCCCAGTCGGGGTCGCGGCGGTTGTCCCGCCAGGCGATGGCCAGCAGGTCGCCGTCGGTCCCTTCGACGCTGAAGCGGGGGAAGGCGGCGTGGCCGCTGCCGGTGTTCAGTTGGCGCGGCGTTTCCCAGGTGCTGCCGCCGTCGCTGGAACGCGTGTAGTAGACGACTGTGGGGATGGTGTCGGTGTTGGGGTCGCCCACGTGCCAGGCGAGGTGGACGCGATTCCGGGTGTCCACGCTCAGGCTGTGGCCGGCGACGTCCCGCGTGTTTGTGCCGCTGATGTTGCGCGGTGTTGTCCAGGTGCTGCCGCCGTCGGTGGAACGGCTGTAGTACAGGCGCACCGCGCCGCCCGCGCGGCGATCGTTCCAGACGACGTGCAGTGCGTCGTCGGGTCCCACGGCAATGTTCGGGCTGTAGGCGGGCAAGGACGTGTTGGCGATGTCCGTAGCCGTGCTCCAGGTCTGACCACCGTCGGTGGAGCGGGCGTAGTAGACGTCGTAGGAGCCGGCCGATTGGTCGGTCCACACGGCGTGCAGGACGTTGCTCGAGTCTACGGCCAGGGTGCGGCCCACAGCGCCGCTGGCGGGACCGCTGGTTTGATTGATCTGGTACTCCGCTCCCCAGTTGGCACTAACGCCGTGGGAGCCGGCGGTGGTGGGGGATGGAGAAGGGGGGACAAGGAGAGTGGGTGAGGGGGTGAGCGTCGGTGT
>CAZHMV010000100.1:0-20961 GCA_964532665.1 uncultured Anaerolineales bacterium | reverse complement strand
ATCCGCGAAGGGGGGCGCACCGTCGGAGCCGGCGTTCTCACCAAGATTGTGGAGTAAGCTTAGCAGAGCAGAGAGCCGAGAGATATTCCTCTCGGCTCTCCTCTGGAGGGATGCATGGCACGGCAAAAAGTTCGAATTCGACTAAAGGCGTATGATCATCGAGTCCTCGATCAGTCGGCGCAGCAGATTGTCGAGGAAGCAGAGCGGACCGGAGCTATTGTTGCCGGGCCGGTTCCATTGCCGACCCGCATCGAGAAGTTCACTGTCATGCGGTCGCCGTTCATTGACAAGGACTCGCGTGAACAGTTTGAGATCCGCACTCACAAGCGGCTGATTGATATTATCGAGCCCAGCTCCAAAACGCTGGACAATCTGATGCGACTCAATCTGCCGGCGGGTGTCGATATTGAGATCAAGTTGTAATTTGTGATTGAGGGATGATGCGGCGGTAGCGCGTCAGCAGTCCCTGGGAGTGCATACAGGATGAAGGGTATTCTTGGTACGAAAGTGGGGATGACCCAAATCTTCGATGACACCGGCGAGGTGATACCCGTCACGGTCATCGAAGCGGGTCCCTGCTACGTCACGCAGGTGAAGACCGAAGATATGGATGGCTACAACGCCGTTCAGATCGGATTCGGGCATATCGAGGAACGGAAGCTCAAGAAGCCGCAGCGAGGGCACCTTGGCACGCTTCCCCCGCTACGTTATCTGCGTGAGATTCGAACGGATGATGCGAGCGAGTACGCGGTGGGCCAGCAGGTGGATGTTGGTATCTTCACAGCCGGCCAACGCGTAGATGTGACCGGCATCTCGAAAGGTCGGGGGTTTGCCGGCGTGGTGAAGCGCCACGGGTTCAGCGGCGGTCCAAAGACTCACGGCCAGTCCGACCGGCACCGTGCGCCGGGGTCCATTGGTGCCACGTCCACACCCGGCCGGGTGTTCAAGGGTATGCGGATGGCCGGCCGCATGGGCAACGAGCGAGTGACCGTCCAGAATCTGGAGGTTGTACGTGTGGACCCGGATCGCAATCTCTTGCTGGTCAGGGGAAGTGTGCCGGGCAGGCGGGGTGGTCTGGTCCTGATTCGGGACGCGGTCAAAGCTAAGGTCAAGTTGGGGTTATGATGATGCTTGCAACGGTTTATAACACCGCCGGCGAGGTGGTTGGCGAATACGAACTGCAAGACTATATCTTCGGGATCAAGCCCAATCGCGGTGTCATGCACCAGGCCCTGGAACGCCAGTTGGCCAATGCCCGGCAGGGGACCCATAACACCAAGACTCGGGGTGAGGTGCGCGGGGGAGGTCGGAAACCCTGGCGTCAGAAAGGCACGGGACGCGCCCGCCACGGTTCCACTCGATCACCCATCTGGGTGGGTGGTGGCACGGTTTTTGGCCCCAGCCCGCGTAAGTACACAAAACGCATGCCGAAAAAGATGCGCCGGCTGGCCTTACGGTCAGCTCTTTCGGCTAAGTATCGCGATGGGCAGATCGTGTTGGTGGATGATCTCACCATGGAACGCCCCAGGACCCGCGAGATGGTTGACATTCTGGATCGCCTGACCGATGGTGTTGGAAGTGTGGTGGTTCTCTTGCCAGATAGCGACATGCCGGTGGAGAAGTCGGTCAACAATCTGCCCTATGCCAGGACACTGCGAGCGCAGTATCTCAACATTCGCGATCTCCTGGGATACGATTATGTGATCATTCCACTCGCTGCGCTCGAGGTCATCGAAGCGTTTCTGGGTGAGCCCCAGTTGGAGGTGGCGTAATCATGCATCCATTCCAGGTCATCCGACGCCCCGTGATCACCGAGAAAGCGATGCTGTTGGCGGACTACGACAATCAGTACACCTTTGAAGTCGTGATGAAGGCCAACAAGCAGATGATCCGAGATGCGGTCGAGGAAGCATTTGATGTCAAGGTGTTGAAGGTTCGAACGATGGTTGTCCCGGGCAAACCCCGGCGCTGGGGGCGGCGAGTGAGCCACACGCCGGCGTGGAAGAAAGCCATCGTAACCCTGGTACAAGGCGACTCGATTGAGCTGTTCGAAGGCGTGTAAAGGATTGGAACGATGGGGATAAAGGTATACAAACCGACATCGCCTGGCCGGCGGGGCATGACCGGTGCAACGTTCGAGGAGATTACCAGGACAAAGCCGGAACGTTCCTTGCTAGAGCCGATCAAGAAGAAGGCCGGGCGCAGTCATGGCAAGATTAGCGTACGTCATCGCGGAGCGGGGCACAAACGTCGCTATCGGCGGATTGATTTCAGGCGGGACAAGGTCGGAATTCCGGCGCGGGTTGACAGCATTGAGTATGATCCGAATCGGTCGGCGCGTATCGCGTTGCTTACGTACGCTGATGGCGAGAAGCGTTACATCATCGCCCCCCTGGGTATGCAGGTTGGGGATACGGTGATGAACGGTCCGGATGCTGACCTGGAGATCGGTAATGCCCTGCCTATCGAGAACATCCCCGTCGGCACGCAGATCCATAATATCGAGCTGGAGCCCGGTAGGGGTGGGCAGTTGGTGCGGTCGGCCGGCACGTCGGCGCAATTGCTTGCCAAGGAGGGTGACTACGCTCAGGTGCGGTTGCCCTCTGGCGAGGTGCGGCGGATACACGTTCGCTGCATGGCCACGCTCGGCCAGGTTGGCAACGTGGATCACGGCAATATCAAGTTGGGCAAGGCCGGCCGGAAGCGGTGGCTCGGTTGGCGACCTACGACGCGCGGTTCGGCGATGGATCCCGGCTCACATCCGCATGGCGGTGGAGAGGGGAAGGCGCCGATTGGTCTGCCCGGTCCGAAGACGCCGTGGGGCAAGCCGGCCCTGGGTAAGCGAACGCGCCGAAATAAGCGAACCGACAGGATGATTGTGCGTCGCCGGCGTAAGAAGCGACGCGGTCGGCGCTAGGCACGACATGGATTGCACGGGGTAGGCACGGATGTTCATGAATGCACCCGCTTGTACAAAGGATGGGGGTTGATGGAAGATGTCCAGGTCGCTTAAGAAAGGGCCATATTGTAGCTCGAAGTTGCTTCAGAAGATCGAGCGGATGAATGAGACAGGCGAGAAGCGTGTCATCAAGACGTGGTCGCGAGCTTCGACTGTGTTCCCGCAGATGGTGGGGCATACCATCGCTGTTCACGATGGCCGGCGGCATGTCCCGGTCTACATCACGGAGAACATGGTGGGACACAAGCTGGGGGAGTTCGCGCCTACGCGAACCTATCGAGGCCACCGGGTAAAGGGAGAGAAGACCGTCCGCATGCGCCGTTAGGCTGAAGACTGGAGATCGAGGTAGCTGAACATGGAGTTTGAAGTTAGAGCAACTGCCAGGTACATACCGGTTTCGCCTCAGAAGGTTCGGCTGGTGTTGGACCTGGTGCGAGACAAAGATGTGAACGAGGCGCTATCGATTCTTGAGTTTACGCCGAAGCGCGCGGCGCGTCATGTTGCCAAGGTTATCAAATCGGCGGTCTCAAACGCGGAGGAAAACTTCGGGTTGGCGCGCGAAGACTTGTACGTTGCGCAGATCTTCGCCGACGATGGCCCGACCCTGAAGCGCGGCCGGGCCGGCGCGCGCGGGCGTTTCAAACCCATTCTCAAACGTACGAGCCACATCACTGTTGTCCTGGCTGAATATGAGTACGTGTAAGAACTGACGAGGAGATTTTATGGGACGCAAGGTACACCCGTACGGCTTCCGGCTGGGGATCATCAAGGATTGGAAAGCCAAGTGGTACGCGGAGGGTGAAGAATACGTCGATCTTCTGCACGAAGACCTGGCCATTCGAAAGTTGATTCGCGAGGACATGGGACGGGCCGGCATTTCGGATATCCACATCAACCGGTTCCCGAACCAGGTCTCGATCACCATCCATACGGCTAAGCCCGGTATCGTGATTGGCCGAAAGGGGGCCAATGTCAAGGAGCTTCGACGGAAGTTGGAGGGCTTGACGGGTAAGACGATCCGGATCGATGTTCAAGAAGTCGATGATTCGGAGACGGATGCCACGCTCATTGCCGAACGGATTGTGGAGCAGATCGAACGGCGTATTTCCCACCGGCGCGCCATGAAGCAGGCTGCCACTCGAGCGATGCGCCAGGGGGCTGAAGGCGTGAAGATTGAGGTGTCGGGACGCCTGTCTGGCGCGGAAATGGCCCGCAAGGAAGGCGTAAACGAAGGCCAAGTGCCAAGACATACTTTGCGAGCGGATATTGACTACGCTCAAGATGAGGCCCTGACTACGTACGGGCGTATCGGCATCAAAGTTTGGGTTTACAAAGGTGAAGTTCTGCCTGGCCAGGAGCGTCCGCTGGAGGATGTGACTACTTCTAGCTAGGAGTTGACAACACTTTGCCAGGGATTGGGAGTAGAAGACTATGTTGCAGCCTAAGCGACTCAAGTATCGCAAGCAGTTCCGCGGACGCATGCGGGGTAAGTCCTACCGGGGTTCGGATGTGACCTTTGGTGAGTATGCTCTGCAGGCGGTGGAGCCAAGCTGGGTGACCAGCCGGCAGATAGAGGCCGCACGTCGGGCCATCGTCCGTCACGTGAAGCGCGGCGGTAAGCTGTGGATTCGCATTTTCCCGGACAAGCCTGTGACACAGAAGCCGGCTGAGACCCGCATGGGCAGTGGCAAGGGCTCCGTGGATCACTATGTGGCAGTCGTCAAGCCGGGCCGGATCATCTTCGAGATTGCCGGCATCCCTGAACCGATTGCTCGTGAGGCGTTTCGCCTGGCAGGCCACAAGCTACCCATGAGGACACAGTTCCTGGCCAGGGACGAAATCGCACTTTGATCGGGGCTCAGGCACATTCTTCAACGGCTTGTGAGCACACCGATCGGTAGGAGTTTGATCGATGAAACCTGATGAAATTCGCGCTATGACGGATGAGGAGATCCTCAACCAGCTTGATGAAGCCTACGAGGAGATGTTGAATCTCAGGGTACAACACGGGATTGGCCAGTTGCCTAACCCATTACGCATGCGAGAAGTGCGGAGACAGATCGCTCGGATGAAGACCATCCTGCGCGAGCGCGAGCAATGGGAAGAGTACCAGGCGTGGTTGCGACAGTACGAGATGGCGGAGGAAGCAGATGGCGCGTAAGCAGTTGATCGGTCGCGTGGTGAGCGACAAAATGGATAAGACGGCTGTCGTTTCTGTGGCAATCACGAAGCGACATCCGTTGTATGAAAAGGTAATTCGTCACAACAAGAAATACAAGGTCCACGACGACAACAACGAGGCGCGCATAGGCGATCTGGTGCGCATTGAAGAATGCCGCCCGCTGAGCAAGGAAAAGCGTTTTCGGATTATCGAGTGGATCGAGCATGCGGAGGGGGCGGAGGTATGATTCAGGCCGAAAGCCGGCTCCGGGTGGCAGACAATACCGGTGCGCGAGAGCTACTATGTATCAAAGTACTGGGCGGAACCAAGCGCCGCTATGCCAGCGTGGGCGACATCATTGTGGCATCGGTGAAGCAATCGACGCCCCATGGCTCTGTGAAGAAAGGCGATGTTGTGAAGGCGGTCGTCGTGCGAACGGCCAAGGAGTACGGTCGCTCGGACGGCACTTACATCAGGTTCGATGAGAATGCGGCTGTAATCATCGATGACTACGGACAGCCGAAGGGGACCCGTATTTTCGGCCCGGTGGGGCGAGAATTGCGAGAGAAGGGGTTTATGAAGATTGTGTCCCTGTCACCGGAGGTCCTCTAATTGTTTACTTCGAGGAATGCGTGGTAGTGACCCTTCGACTGGGCTCAGAACAGGCTTCAGTCGTTCTGAAAGTAGGAGCAATCGACGATGAATCGGGTTCGGCAAGGCGACCAGGTTGAAATATTGAGTGGCAACGAGCGCGGGCTTCGGGGAATTGTGCGCCGTGTTCTGTCTCAGCAGGATCGTGTAATCATTGAAGGGCTGAATATCGTCAAGAAGCACCAGCGCCCAACCCCGACTGCAGGCCGTACTCCGGTCCAGGCCGGCATCATCGAGCTCGAAGCGCCGCTCCACCTGTCCAACGTGGCACCGGTATGCCCGAGTTGCGACAGATGGACGCGCGTCAGGTTTGAACGCAGCCCGGATGGGACCAAGGTGCGAGTTTGCAAGCGTTGCGGCGCGCAGATGGATTAGGATCGAATAGAATGATGCGTTTGAAGGATAGATACTCCAAAGAGATTGTCCCGCAGATGATGGCGGATTTCTCGTACAGGAACTTGATGCAAGTGCCACGGGTCGAAAAGGTCGTGGTCAACGTGGGTCTTGGCGAGGCCCTGCAGAACGCGCGGGCGCTAGATGCAGCGGCCACAGACGTTCAGATCATCACAGGCCAGCGACCCGTTGTCACACGAGCTCGCAAATCCATTGCCAACTTCAAGTTGCGTGAAGGGCAGCCCATCGGCATCAAGGTGACACTGCGTGGTGCACGCATGTACGCCTTTCTGGAGCGATTGTTCAACATCGCGCTGGCGCGCCAGCGTGATTTTCGCGGCGTGTCGCCTGGTTCGTTTGACGGTCGGGGCAATTATACGTTGGGCCTTCAGGAACAGTTGGTCTGGCCGGAGATCGACTATGACTCCATCGACAAGGTGCGGGGCATGGAGATCACAATCGTCACGAGTGCGAAGACGGATGATGAGGGCTGGCGCCTGCTCCAGTTGATGGGAATGCCGTTTCGCGAGCGCTAGGACTGAGACAAAGGGGAGGTCAGGTAACAGAAACGTGGCTAAGAAGTCAATGATCGCTCGGGAGAAGAAGCGGAAGTACAAGGTGCGCGTGCGCAATCGGTGTAAGCTGTGTGGCCGGCCGCGGGCGTACATGCGCCGCTTCGGTATGTGCCGGATTTGTTTTCGGCAGTTGGCCCTCGAAGGCAAGATTCCCGGCGTCAAAAAATCTAGTTGGTAAGGACCGGCTGAGGAGAGCGACAGGAATGGCAGTGGTAACAGATTCTATTGCGGATATGCTGACGCGCATTCGGAATGCAACGCAGCGCCGGCACGACTTCGTCTCAATGCCATCTTCCAAAATGAAGGTAGCCATTGCTCGTATCATGAAGGAGGAGGGCTTCATTGACGACTATCAAGTCATCGATGAGAAACCGCAGGCAGTTCTCCAGATTTGGCCTAAGTATACCCCGGAGAATGAGCCTGTCATTACTGGCATGAAGCGGGTCAGCAAACCAGGCCGGCGCATCTACAAAGGCCGTCATGATATCCCGTGGGTGCTCAGCGGGATGGGGATTGTGATCATATCTACATCTCGCGGTGTCATGACGGGGCGCCAGGCACGCCGCGCCGGGGTTGGCGGCGAGGTCATTTGCTACGTTTGGTAAGACCTGTCCTGAGTTCCTCAATAACTCAGGGTGATTGTGTTGAAGGGTTGGAGGTTTCGTTATGTCTCGCATCGGGAAGATGCCCGTGGCAGTCCCCAGGCAGGTGGCGGTTGACATCAGGGGAAGCACGGTAACGGTCAAAGGCCCAAAGGGTGAATTGACGAGGACGTTTCATCCAGACATGGATATCCGTATGGATGATGGTTACATTATCGTCAACCGCCCTACTGACCATCGAACGCATCGGGCGCTGCATGGCCTGACCCGTGCCTTGATTGCTAATATGGTGCAGGGGGTATCGGACGGGTTCAAGAAAACACTTGTGATCGAAGGTGTTGGCTATCGCGCTGAAACACGCAGACGCACCCTGGTGTTGAGTCTCGGATACTCCCATCCGGTGGAGATCGAACCTCCTGATGGTATCGAGATCACAATTGAGCGTGGCGCGAAGCGCCTGACGGTCGCAGGGATTGACAAGGAAGTGGTCGGCGAGTTGGCTGCCAAGATTCGAGCTGTTCGCCCTCCCGAACCGTACAAAGGCAAAGGGGTTCGTTACGCCGATGAATATGTCCGCCGCAAGCCGGGCAAGGCCGGCAAGATCGGTGGCTGATTAGGCTTGTCTGGGGAGCTTTGGATGGCAACGAGAAATGAGCTTCGGAGACGACGGCACCGTCGTGTGCGCCGCAACGTGAGGGGTACGCTGGAGTGTCCTCGTCTGAACGTATTTCGCAGCTTGAAACATATCTACGCGCAGGTTATCGATGATGTCGCCGGCCACACGTTGGCATCGGCATCGACGTTGGATCCGGAGGTTCGGAAGCGGATCGATGATATGCGGCCGGTGGATCAGGCCAGGGTGGTGGGTGAGACGGTAGCCCGGCGCGCTTTGGAGAAAGGCGTCACCAGGGTCGTCTTTGACCGCGCAGGTTACAAGTATCATGGTCGGGTCAAAGCGGTTGCTGAAGGGGCTCGCGAGGCCGGCCTCGACTTCTAAGGAGCAGTCCAGTAATGGCGAATAGAGACGACAGACGCGACGAGTTGGATGAGCGGATCGTGCACATTGCCCGGACTGCCAAGGTGCAGAAAGGCGGGCGCCGATTCTCCTTCCGTGTTGTCGTGGTGGTTGGCGATAACAACGGTCGAGTCGGTGTGGCCGTAGGCAAGGCCCGCGACGTACCTGAGGCGATTCGCAAGGGCATTGAGCGTGCCAAGAAGAACATGATTGACGTGCCGATGGTCAATAGAACCATTCCCCACCAGGTCGATTCTGAGTTCTCGGCGGCAAAGGTAGTGCTGAAGCCGGCCTCGCCGGGCACCGGTGTGATCGCCGGCGGCGGGGTCCGGGCTGTGGTTGAGGCGGCCGGCATCCGGGACATTCTGACAAAGTCGCTGGGCACTGATAACATCTTGAATGTTGTGTATGCGACATACGAGGGACTGAAGCAGTTGAAGGATCCGCAAGAGGAAGCCCGCCGGCGTGGCCTGCCGTTGGAGCGTGTTCGACCGTTCTGGAGTCAGATCGATGGCTAGGAAGAAACAGGCTGGCCGGTTGCGTGTTACCTGGGTGAAGAGCGCTATCGGCTATTCAAAGCGACAGAAGCAGACGATTCGTGCCCTGGGGTTCCGGAAGCTACACCAGACTGTGGAGCGGCCCGATACGCCCGAGATACGAGGTATGATTGACAGTGTGAGTCACCTGGTTTTGGTTGAGGAAGTTTCGGTTTGAGGGTGATGTGATGAAATTGCATGATTTGAAGTCCCCTCCAGGGGCGAAGAAGAAGCGCAAGCGTGTGGGACGCGGCAATGCGGGACGAGGTGGCACTTATGCCGGACGTGGGCGCAAGGGACAGAAAGCCCGCTCGGGAGGGAAGGTGTCGCTCTATTTTGAGGGCGGACAATTGCCCTTTGTGCGCCGCCTGCCGCACATGCGTGGCTTCACCAATATCTGGCGGAAGGAGTACACGCCGGTCAATGTGGATCAGCTCGAGGAACGCTTCGCGGCCGGCTCCACCGTCTCACCGCTGACGCTTGTGGAAGCGGGGCTGATCAAGCGGCAGGATGAGTTAGTGAAGATTCTTGGGCGGGGTGAGTTGGACACGATGCTGACGGTGAAAGCACATGCTTTTTCCAGGAGTGCCCGGGAGAAGATCGAAGACGCCGGCGGCACTGTGGAAGTAATCGATGAGAATGAGTATCGCAAGTCGTAATAGGTATGGCAGCTTGTTAGGTTGCTGTAGACAGAGAGGACAATCTCGATGCTAGACGCACTACGCAACGCATTCAAATTGCCGGATGTGCGCCGGAAGCTCCTGTTTACGTTCGGTATTCTGATCATCTTCCGACTGGCGGCGCACGTTCCGGTGCCGGGTGTGGATCGCCAGGGACTGATACAGTTGTTCCAGACAAACCAACTGCTCGGTTTCCTGAACATGCTGTCGGGCGGGGCGATGAGGAACTTCTCCGTGGTCGCCATGGGGGTGTATCCGTACATCACCGCGTCGATCATCATGCAACTGCTCGTGCCGCTCATGCCGCAGTTAGAGGAGCTGTCGAAGGAAGGTGAGCAGGGGCAGAAAAAGATCAATATGTACACCTATTACATTACGGTGCCGCTGGCTATGTTGCAAGCGTTTGGTCAGGCAGCGTTTCTGAATCGCCCGCTGCCCGGCGGCGGGACCATCCTGCAGCACTTTAACCTGTTCCAGTACCCCGTGGAGACGCTAACGGTGGTCATCGCATTGACAGCCGGCACGATGTTTTCTGTCTGGCTGGGTGATTTGATCACCGAACAGGGTATCGGCAATGGTGTCTCGATCATCATCTTTGGCGGCATCGTGGCCGGCGTCCCGCAGAACGTCGGTCAGTTGTTGGCTGCCGGTCAGACCGGGGGCTTCATCTTCCTGGTCGTGCTGACGATCGTTACAGTCGCCGGCATCGTCTTCATCCAGGAAGGCCATCGGCGTGTCCCGGTCCAGTACGGCAAGCGCGTCCGGGGGCAGCGGCTATACGGCGGCCAGAGCACGCATATCCCAATGCGCGTGAATACAGCCGGCATGATCCCGCTCATCTTCGCATCGTCTCTGCTGATCTTCCCGGCTACGATTGCGCAGATGTTCCAGACGTCGGCGTCGCCAATCGTGCGCAGCATTTCCAATGCAATATATAACACGTTCAACACGACCGGGCTATCCTACTGGATCTTGTATTTCCTGTTGGTTGTGGCCTTTACCTACTTCTATACCGACGTCATCTTCCGGCAGCAGAACCTGCCGGAGACGTTGCAGAAGCAAGGTGGTTTCATCCCGGGTATCCGGCCGGGGCGTCGGACTGAGGAGTATTTGAACGCGGTATTGCAGCGAATTACCCTGGTCGGCGCAGTGTTCCTGGGGATTGTCGCGATTCTGCCGTACTTCGCGCAGGTGTTCGTGGGCGTGCAGCGGACCCAGTTGATTATTACCAGTACCGGGTTGCTGATCGTCGTCGGTGTTGTGTTGGACACGATGAAGCAACTCGAGGCCCAGTTGTTGATGCGCCACTATGAGGGCTTTATCAGGTAAGCCAGGATGATCGGGCGGCGACAGGCAGGCCGGGTGACGCTCAAGTCGCCTCGCGAATTGGATCTGATGCGCAAGGCTGGCCAGATTGTGGCCGAAGCGCTAGCGACGATGGCAGAACACGTTGCACCTGGCGTCACGACTGCTGAACTGGACGCGATAGCGGCGGAAGTCATCGCCAGACATGATGCCATCCCATCGTTCAGGGGTGTGCCGGCCAACAAAGTCGGCGTGCCGGCGTTTCCGGCGGCGATCACAGCCTGTATCAACGAAGAGATTGTCCATGGTATTCCGGGGCCACGCCGGCTGCGTGAGGGCGATATCGTCAGCCTGGACGTAGGTGCGATTTACCAGGGCTATCACGGGGATGCTGCCCTGACGGTGTCGGTGGGGAGAATCAACGGCGAGGCCCAGCGTCTGATGGAAGTCACACGGGCGGCATTGTACGCCGGTATTGAGCAGGCCCGGCCGGGTGGCCGGCTGTGGGACATCATCCGAGCGATACAGGCTATGGTTGAGTCCAACGGCTACAATGTCATCCGTGAGTACCAGGGCCATGGCATTGGGCAGTCGATGCATGAACCGCCGAGTGTGCCTAACTTCCTGGGAAATGGCAGTCGTAAGCCAAAGAACTATCGGTTGCGCCCGGGGATGACGATTGCACTGGAACCCATGGTGGTTGCCGGCGACTGGCATACGGAGGTCCTGTCGGATGGCTGGACCGTCGTCACCGCCGACCGAAGCCTGTCAGCACACTTTGAACACACCATTGTTGTAACGGATAACGGGCCGGAAATCTTGACGCCGTGGGCGTAGTGTGGTATATTTTACGTTCTGCTGAGATAGTGAGGTGATTCGCGTGAAAGTTCGTCCAAGTGTGAAACGACGTTGCGAGAAGTGTAAAATCGTGCGGCGTCGCGGCACTGTCTATGTCATTTGTGAGAATCCGAAGCATAAGCAACGTCAAGGCTAGAGGAGTATACCCATGGCACGTATCGCAGGGGTTGACTTGCCTCGCGACAAGCGAACTGAAGTTGCGCTCACATACATTTATGGTATTGGCCGCACCCGAAGTCAGGAGATCCTGGAGGCAACAGGAGTGAGTCCGGACACCCGGATCAGAGACCTGACAGAGCAGGAAGTGAGCGCCTTGCGGAGTCATATCGACGGCAACTACAAGGTTGAGGGTGACCTGCGGCGCGAGGTGAATCAAAACATCAAGCGTCTCCAGGAGATCGGCTGCTACCGAGGCTTGCGGCATCGGCGACATCTGCCAGTTCACGGCCAGCGGACGCGCACCAATGCACGCACCCGTAAGGGGCCGCGCAAGACAGTACCTGGTCGAAAGCGTTCGCGGGCGAAGAAGTAATAGAAGCGGAGGAGGAGCGTGGCACGAAGAAGAGGGCATCGCGCAGCGCGCCGGGGACCGCGCAAGAATGTCCCCTACGCGCGGGCGTATATTCAGGCAACATTCAACAATACGATTGTCACATTCACGGACCAGCAGGGTAACACCGTGACCTGGGCCAGTGCCGGCTCGGCGGGGTTCAAGGGGTCACGCAAAAGCACGCCGTATGCTGCTCAGTTGGCAGCTCAGAGGGCTGCCAAGCAAGCCTTAGACCACGGCGTTCGTGAGGTGGACGTGTTTGTCAAGGGACCAGGCCCTGGCCGCGAGGCTGCTATCCGCTCCCTTCAAGGGGTTGGCTTGAAGGTGAAATCTATCACCGACACCACCCCCATTCCGCATAATGGCTGTCGCCCGAGGAAGAAACGCAGAGTATAACCCAGCAATCAGTATTCAGCAATCAGTATTCAGCAATCAGTATTCGATCATCAGTTAGCAGTCAGCAACCGTGACTGATCACTGATTACTGATCACTGGTCACTGGACAGAGGAGGACATTCGGTTTGGCACGGTATACTGGACCTGTTTGCAAACTTTGCCGGCGTGAAGGCGAGAAGCTCTTCTTGAAGGGCGAGCGCTGCTTCACACCCAAGTGCGCCATCGAGAAGCGGGGCTATCCCCCTGGGGCGCACGGTCGCCGCCGGCAGTTCCGACGTCGCATGTCGGACTATGGACTGCAACTGCGTGAGAAACAGAAGGCAAAGCGGATCTACGGCATCATGGAGCGCCAGTTTCGGCGATACTTCCAGGAAGCATTGAAAGTCAAGGGCCTGACTGGTGCGACCTTGTTGCAGACCCTTGAACGCCGCCTGGACAACGTTGTGATGCGGCTTGGACTGGCAGATTCCCGGTCCCAGGCGCGCCAGTTGGTCACGCACGGCCACATTACGGTTAATGGTCGCAAGATGAGCGTGCCCTCGTACCTGGTTAACATCGGCGATCAGATTGGCATCCGACCGCAGAGCCGCAAAAACGGGCACTTTGCTGGCCTATCCGAGGCGTTGGACCCAGGTGTTGTACCCGACTGGCTTCGTCTGGATGTCCAGGAAATGAGCGGACAGGTGCTGGATTTCCCAAGCCGGGAACAGATTCAAGAACCGATCAACGAGCAGTTGGTCGTGGAGTATTACAGCCGATAGTGGAGCAGAGGAGCAGAGGTGTGGAGGTGCAGAGGAGAGAATTCCACCTCCGCACCCTTGCACCGTTGCGCCTCCGCTCACTAAGGAGGGGTTAGAGTTGAAAACTCAGGTACCATCGATTGAGACCGATGCGCTCACGCGAGACTACGGGCGATTCACGATGTCTCCGCTGGAGGGTGGATACGGTACAACATTAGGAAATGCGTTGCGGCGTGTGCTGCTTTCATCCTTGCCTGGTGCGGCTGTCACGGCCATAAAGATTAACGGTGTGCATCATGAGTTTTCGCCCATACCTCATGCCAAAGAGGATACCACCAGGTTGATCCTGAACCTCAAGGAGCTGCGTCTTCGTTCCCAATCTGAGAACGGCGCCCGCATGTACCTGGAGGCTCGTGGCGAGGGTGTTGTGACCGCCGCCGATATTCAAGCGCCGCCGGAGGTCGAAATCCTCAACCCCGAGCTGGAATTGCTGACGTTGGATTCCGAGGAAGCCAACATTGAAATGGAGCTCGTGGTCGGCACCGGCAAGGGGTATTCGCCGGCCGAAGAGCGGACAGAGTTGCACCTGGGCGAGTTGCCGGTGGATGCGATCTTTAGCCCAATTCGCAAGGCAGCTTACCAGGTGGAGCAGACTCGCGTTGGCCGAATGACGAACTTTGATCAGTTGACGATAGAGATCTGGACCGATGGCACAATATCTCCGACGGACGCGCTACGGCAGGCCGCTCAGATCCTCATCGGGCAGTTCAAGCTGATCGCGAATTACGGCCTGGAAGTAACCGAAGAGGAGAGAGAACCCGATGAAGGGATTCCGCCGGCCGTGTACGAGACGCCCATCGAGGACCTCAATCTGTCGGTTCGGGCCTACAACTGCTTGAAGCGCGCCGGGATCACCCAGGTTGGCGAGATTATTGAACGACTGCGGCGTGGTGATGAAGAGATGCTGGTCATCCGCAACTTTGGTCAAAAGTCGCTGGACGAATTGAAAGAGAGCCTGGAAGCACATGACTTCTTCGTGTACGTGACAGAAGCTCAAGAACAGGCAGAAGTGGTAGAGGAAGAGGCAGTATGAGGCACCGGGTAGCAAAGAAGAAGCTGAATCGCAACAGGGCTCATCGAAAAGCGCTATATCGCAACCTGATTACTGACCTGTTTCGGTATGAGCGAATCCAAACGACCGAAGCGAAGGCAAAGGCGATTCGGCCGTATGCCGAGAAGCTCATCACGCTGGCCAAGCGCGGTGACTTGCACGCTCGCCGGCAGGTCATGAAATGGGTCAACGACAAGGATGTGGTGGATCATCTCTTCTATGCCATCGCGCCATCCTTTGAAGATCGGCCAGGTGGATACACGCGGGTAATAAAGCTGGGCCAGCGCCAGGGAGATGCCGCGCATGTTGCGATCATCGAACTGGTGGAAGGCGCAGACTGATAGACTTCCAGTAATGTCCTGTGGCCGAATCCGAGTGTTCTTCTGAATACCTGTAGCGAATGAGTGGGCACCATCTGATGGCGGTCGTCGAGTACGACGGCACCGACTATCATGGTTCTCAGATTCAGGCCAACGCGCCGACGATCCAGGGAGCGCTGGAGCAGGCGCTGGCGGAGGTTTCGCACGAGCACATTCACATCCGGTTTGCCGGCCGAACCGATGCCGGCGTTCACGCCACCGGCCAGGTGATCGACTTCTGGAGCACGTGGCGGCACTCGGTGGAAGACCTGCAGCGAGCGTGGAATGCCACGCTGCCGGCCGACATCGTCATTCACGAACTGTCGCCGGCGCCCCAGGACTTTCATTCGCGGTATAGTGCACGCAGTCGCAGCTACCGATACAGCATTTGGAACCATCCCGTCCGGTCGCCGCTCCGTCGGCGAAGATATTGGCACGTAGCGCAGCGGTTAGATGCCACGCGGATGGCGGAGGCCGGCCAGGTTCTGGTCGGAGAGCACGATTTTCGTAGCTTCGGTGCGCCAATGCAGCCCGACGGGCCGACAGTGCGAGTTGTGGGGCAGATTGCTGTGTGGCGTGCGACTGATGAGGTGTTCGTTGAAATCGAAGCGAACGCGTTTCTGCGACGCATGGCGCGCCGCCTGGTAGCAGCTTTGGTCGATGTGGGCCAGGGCCGGCTGACTAAGGCAGAACTGGCCGGCATTCTGGCCGCCGCCGATTCAGCTCGATTCCAGGGCGCAGCGCCGGCGCATGGTCTTTGCCTGATCCGGGTACAATACTGAAAGAAGCGTTCGAAAGTATCTTCGTTCGAGTCAAAGGATATGTATTAGGTATTGGATAGTAGCGAGCGATAATCTCCAATGTCTAATCCAGTATCCAATATCTGAAGTTGTTGAGGAGCCATAGTTGTGAGAACATACATCACCAAGCCCGATCATATCGAGCGCCAGTGGTGGGTGGTTGATGCGCAGGGTAAGACCCTGGGGCGACTGGCCTCAGAAGTTGCGAAGATCCTTCGGGGAAAGCATAAGCCCTACTACGCCCCGAATCTGGATTGTGGCGACTTCGTGATCGTCGTTAACGCCAACAAGATTCACGTGACGGGCAACAAACTGGATGGAAAAATCTATTATCGGCATTCGGGCTATCCGGGCGGTCTAAGGAGCCTGACACTGCGCGAGCAGTTGAAGAAACATCCAACTCGTGCCGTGCGACTTGCCGTCTGGGGTATGCTCCCACACAATCGGTTGGGCCGGCGTATGATCAAGAAGTTGAAGATCTATGCTGCGGATACCCATCCGCATGAGGCACAGCAGCCTGCACCGTTGGAGATCTAGGGGAAAGGTTGATGGATATTCCGGCATTGGTAGAGGATCAGGAGTTTTACGCCGGCGTTGGCCGGCGCAAGACGGCAAGTGCCCAGGTGCGGCTCTACGCTACGGGCGAGGGTCAGGTCATCGTCAACGGCAAGCCGTTGGAGGAATACTTTACCCGTATGCGCGATCGCGTTCATGTGATGGAGCCGTTGCAAGCTACGGGTACCGAGAACGCCTTCACAATCACGATACTTGTCCGCGGCGGTGGCGTTACGGGGCAGGCCGGCGCGGTTCGACATGGCATCGCTCGGGCGTTGCTGAAGTACGATGAGAATCTGCGTCCAACGCTACGCAGGGGCGGGTTCCTGACGCGTGATCCGCGCATGAAGGAGCGCAAGAAGCCAGGACTCAAGCGTGCCAGGAAAGCTCCCCAGTACACCAAGAGATAACTTCTTCCGCATTCCTGCAACAATGCAGAAAGGCCGGCGTTGCGCCGGCCTTTCTGCATTACTGAGGAGGGCTGCATTGTCGAATTCGGATCACCCAATGCGCAGGTGAGTTGACCATTCCATGGCGGTAAGTTATAATGCCCTTTGGGAAGCTCCGAGCTGGAGGGGGTACCAGAACGGTCTTACAGATGAGAACTGCCTTGGGGTGAGTTAAGGCATGACAGAGGTGGAGTACCATTCCCGAACCAATGCGCTCGTTGAACAGCTTGTTGATAGGTTGACGACGCTGTTGCAGGGTCACCAGGAATTGCAGGCAGCCTACTTGTTTGGCTCCCGAGCGCGCGGCACTCAGATGACTGCCAGCGACGTGGATATAGCCGTCGCGTTCGCGCCAGAAGCCTCTGCCTGGACCGAGGTCGATCTGCAGGAGCGATTGACATCACAGCTTAGCCTCCCGGTGCAGATCGTCAACCTGGCACATGCCGCCCCGGATGTTATTGAGGCTGTGCGCAGGGATGGAATCCCGCTCATTGGTGATCATCTGTTGGCGGTTGACAAGCGCCGAACGATCCGCGAACGACGTGCAGAGTATTCTCAGGCCGATGAAGCAATCTGGCTGTTGCAATCAGCAGCCGACAAGGTGCGGCGAATTGATAGCGCTCTACCATTGCTGGCCGACGTAGATCCTCAGGCGGTCCTGGCAGGCGAGATGGTGGCGGTACGGGACTTCCTGGGCGCGTTTATGCTGCTAATTGAGCCGCTAGAGACGCTGGTCCGCCGCGTGTCCCGCTATGCGCACCTGGTATTGGGATACGAGCAGCCTGATGTGACACTGCGTGCCCAAACCGAGTTGGCGGCGCAGGTCATGGCTGTTGCTGACGAAGTGCTGGAGATGATTGGTGAAATGGCGCGCCTGCGTGGCCGCTTAGCTCATGCGTATTGGGATTTGGATGCGGAAGAGGTAAGACGGTTGGCACCTGAGCAACTACAGCCGGCGCTGGAGCATTTCGTAGAGCGAGCCAGTCGCTTTGTGTTGAGGGAGCAGGCACGCTGGCAGCGCCCTACTGCAATACCACCTCCCGATACCACTGACAGAAACGCGCCACCCCCTCTCTGACGGAAATCTTCGGTTCGTAGCCCAACAGCCGGCGCGCCTTGCTGACGTCGGCGTAAGTGTAGGGGACGTCGGCCGCCGGCATGGGTTTTGGGATCAGGTTGGATGGCCGGCCGGCGTTCTCTTCCACCAGGCGGATGAAGTCCGCCAGGAGCACGGGCTCTCCCCGACCCAGGTTGATGATCTCGTAGCCCAGCGGACGGTCTACTGCGGCCACCACGCCGGCCACGATGTCGTCGATGTAGGTCCAATCTCGGTGCATCTGCCCGTTGTTGTACACTGGGACTTGCCGGCCAAAAAAGATGTTGTCCAGCACTTTGTAGGCCATCATGTCGGGCCGGCCCCGGGGACCGTAGACGGTGAAGAACCGCACTGCCGTGAAGTTCAGTCCGTACAGGTGATGGTAGGTGTGTCCGAGCAGTTCGGCGGCTTTCTTGGACGCTGGATACGGGGCCAGCGGGCCGTTGCACGGGTCGGTTTCGACAAAGGGGATGGTGCGAGTGTTACCGTATACCGAGGATGTGGAGGCGAAAACGAAATTCGGTTGCAGGTGAGAGGCTGAAGGTTGAGGGTCGGGATTGAGACGGCCCACGGCAGCGTCTAGCAGGCTGAGAGTGCCGGCCAGGTTGACGTCGTAGTAGAGCTGGGGGTCTTCGATGGACGCGCGGACGCCGGCCATAGCCGCCAGGTGCGCTACCGCATCGAACTGATTGTCCGCGAATAGCCTGGCTACCAGTTTCCGGTTCCGAATGTCTCCCTCAATAAAGGTAAAACCTTCAACCTGTAATCTTGAATCTTTCGACAGGCCCCTCGACAAGCTCGGGGGGGACCTCAGGGCATTGCCTGCAACCTCGGCAAGATTCGCGCTTTTTCGGGCCGGGTCGTAGTAGTCGTTCAGGTTGTCCAGCCCGATGACGGTGTCGCCGCGCCGGAGCAGCGCCTGGGCCACGTGACTGCCGATGAAGCCGGCCGCGCCGGTGACAAGAACCCTCACTGAAGCCCCCTATGCGCGTCGTTCGCGTAGAAATCGATGACGCGCTGGAGCGTCTCGTCCAGGCTGATCTCCGGTTCCCACCCGAGTAGCGCCCGGATTTTCGACGTATCGGGCACGCGCCGGCGCATATCTTCGAAGCCTTCTTCGTACGCTTCGTCATAGGGGACGAAGATGATTCGACGGTCGGAGCTCGCTTCGTTCGCTGACGGAGGATGAAGGACGAGGGACGAATGTTCGACCTTCGACCTTCGTCCCTCGTCATGCTGGCGATTCGCCGTCAACTGAAGTACTTTCCTGGCCAGATCAAGGATCGAGACCTCCTCGGTGCTGCCTACATTGAATACCTGCCCCACGGCTCGCGACTCCTGGGCGAGGCCGGTGATGGCGCGGACGACGTCGGCGACGTCGCAGAAGCAGCGGGATTGTTGGCCGTCGCCGTAGACGGTGAGGGGCTGGCCGGCCAGGGCCTGTTGGACGAAGCGGGGGATGACCATGCCGTAGCGGCCGGTCTGCCTGGGTCCCACCGTGTTGAACAGGCGGAAGATTGTCACAGGCAGACCCTTCTGCTTGAAGTAGGCCAGGCCCAGGAATTCATCCACGGCCTTGGAGGTCGAGTAGCTCCAGCGGGCCTTGGTTGTCGGTCCCAGAAGCCGGTCGTCGTTCTCGCGGAAAGGCACCTGGTTGTTCTTGCCATAGATCTCCGAGGTGGAGGCGATGAGCACTTTCTTGCGGTAGCGGTTGGCCACCTTCAGCACGGCGTGGGTCCCCAGGATGTTCGTCTCGATCACGTTGACCGGATCGCGGACGATGAGTTCCACGCCCACCGCTGCTGCCAGGTGGAAAATGACATCGCATTCGCTCACCAGCCGATCCATCACGACCTCGTTGGTAATGGTGTCGATGGCAAAATGGAAGTGGGGATGGTAAGTGAGATGGGCGATGTTTTGGAATTGGCCGGTAGTCAGGTTATCAATGACAGTGACATGATGGTCCTGGGCCAGCAGGGCCTCGCTGAGATGGCTGCCGATAAAGCCGGCACCGCCGGTAATCAATACTCGCATACGCTCCTTCTTCCTTGGGTTGCGAAGAATTGGTGTGGAGAGTCGGCCTTGTGGTGTGAATAGGCTGTTAGCTATATGCGCTCCACCACCAGTAACGTGCTGTTCTTGGGGGGATTATAGCATGGCAGAGGCGGCTGGGGCAAAGTGGATACTCCGGTTCGTCAGACTTGCTGCCCAGGAATGTTCAAAAAAGAGGGGCGAGGCAAGCCTGCCTCGCCCCTACGCTACCACGAATGATTGAGAAGTCAACATGCCCTTGCGGGGCTCCATGAAGCATGAAAACGGCTGGATGGCTCAACTCACCTTGTTACCGCCCAGCCATCTAGCCATTAGTCATCTAGCTAACTATTTTCACAGTAGATCCCTCTCCACCCGCCGGCCCCCCTGCCGGTCCCTGACCAGGTCGCCAACCCACCAGTACTGGAAGTCGCGACCCTGGTAGGTTTCCAGAGCGCCAAATAGCCCGTAGGCGGTGGCTGCAAGCGGGACGATCACGGCCAGAAGGCCCGGGATGGCAGCGAATGGCAACATGCAGAACCCGATCAGCACAACCATGAGCGCAGCACTCAATGCAAATGCAGCGCCTGTGATTGAAAGCAGGACATAGGCAACCAGTGTCGCCACTACCTGGAAGACCAGGGCCTGAAGCGACTGGTTGGCCACCCAACGCGACTTGTCCCGGTAGACAGCCCAGATCACCAACGGGACGATCCAGCCGGCGAAGCCGCCAGTGAGCAGCATCAAGAGGACGCTGCCGTGGGCCAGTGCAGCCATCGTGCGCTCGTTCTCGGTCACATCGATGCCGGCAAAATCCGTTGGGATGGCCGGCAGCTTCCTGGTTTCCCGTGTTGCCTCTTTCTCCGGTCCTTCTGGTTCTACTGACGAATCTTCCTCGAATTCCGCTTCGGTCTCTGAATCAGGATAAGGGTTGTGCTCCATATTGCCTCCTTCGTTTCGTGTCCACCATGCTATACGCGAGAAGCCGGCTTCGGGTTTCACACAGGTACCAGTGATCAGTGATCAGTAATCGGTGGACAGTAGCCAGCGTCCGATAACTGGTCACTGATTACTGATCACTGATCGGGCTTGCGCAGCGAATAGGCGCAAATCTCAAACCACAACATGTGGGCCGCTGA
>CAZHMV010000099.1:15426-21154 GCA_964532665.1 uncultured Anaerolineales bacterium | reverse complement strand
TACGCAGTACGCAGTACGCAAGGTTTGTGCCTGAACAAATGCCGAAAGGAGAACACAATGGGGATTTTCGAACGCGTTAACAACATCCTGCGCGCAAACGTCAACGACATGCTGGATCGCGCCGAGGACCCGGAGAAGATGCTGGATCAGATCATCCGCGACATGGAAGTGGCCATTCGCGACGCCAAAGGGCAGGTCGCGGACATGATCGCCCAGGAGAAGATGATCAAACACGACATGGAGCGCAGCCAGGAACTGGCTGACGAGTGGGGCCGCAAGGCTGAACTGGCCGTGAAGAACGGCAAGGACGAGCTGGCGTTGGAGGCCCTCAAGCGCAAGAAGGACTACCAGGCGCACGCCGATGTGTATCGGCAGCAGTGGGAGGCCCAACAGGCCGGCGTTGAGAAGCTAAAGCAGGAGATGGAAGAGCTGGAGTCCAAGTACGACGAGGCCAAACGCAAGAAGGACGTCCTCATCGCACGCCGGAAGCGAGCCGCAGCCCAGGCTCAGGTCGTGCAGACGAAGGAGCGACTCGACTCCATCGACTACGGCGCTGAGTTGGACCGCATGGAGCGCCGGATTCTGGAAGAAGAGGCCCGCGCACAAGCGACCACAGAGCTGGCCGAAGAGTCGGTTGAGGACGAATTCGCAGCCCTCGAAGCCGACGACGAGCTTCAGCAGGAGTTGGCTGCCCTCAAGGCCCAGGTCCTGGGCACGGGGGATCAGTAACCAGTAAACAGTGATCAGTAAACAGTGATCAGTGGCCAGAATCCGGTCACTGATTACTGATCACCGATCACTGATCACTGGCCTTTGGAGGTTGATATGGCAATTTTGGACATTATCGAATGGGCGGATGCCGCACCACGGGACATGGTGCAACGGGTACCCGCCCGGGGGTCCGGTGAGTTCCGAATCGGTTCCCAACTGGTCGTGCGTGAGCACCAGGCGGCGGTCTTTTTCCGGGACGGCAAGGCGCTCGACACGTTCGGCCCGGGTCGCTACACCCTGACAACGGCGAACATCCCCCTCCTGACCAGACTCATCAGCATCCCGTTTGGCGGAAAGTCGCCATTTCGGGCCGAGGTCTACTTCGTCAACCTGCGCACCTTCACCGAGATGAAATGGGGAACTCCGGAGCCGATTGCCTTGCGAGACAAGGACCTGGGCATGGTCCGACTGCGGGCATTTGGCAACTACGCGATGCAGGTGGCCGACCCACAATTGTTCGTGAACAAGATCGTCGGTGCTCGCGGCCTGTACGAGACATCGGACATTCGGGATTTCCTGCGGGGGATCATCGTCAGCCGCTTCACGGACTTCCTGGGCGAGGCCGGCGTCTCCTTGTTCGATTTGCCGCGCATGTACGATGAGCTTGGGGCCGGCGCCCGCGCCCGTGCCAGCGACGACTTCAAGGCCCTGGGTATCGATCTGAAAGCGTTCTACGTGCAGAGTATCAACACCACCGAAGAGACGCAGAAAGCCATCGACGAGCGGGCCGCGATGGGAGCCATCGGCGACATGCAGTCGTACGTGCAATTCAAGACGGCGCGGGCGCTCGGCGAGGCAGCTACCGCCAGCGGTGGGGGAGCTGCGCAGACCGGCATGGGCCTCGGTGCCGGCGTCGGCCTGGGGGCGATCATCGCCCAGATGATGGGGCGTGCCGTGGGGCAGGCCGGCCAGGCGCCGCAGGCCGCTCAGCCAGCGGCCGCCGGGCCGCAAAGCCTGAACCAGGTGTTCACCGCCATGCAACTGTTGGTGCAAGGCCAGTTGACGCTGGATCAGAAAGAGCGGGATCAGATCACCGCGCAGTTGCAAAACCTGCACCTGGAGCTGGCGAAGGATAAGCCGGACCTGGCTCGCATCAAGGAACTGCGCAGCGCCGTCACCAGTCAGTGGCCGTGGCTCAGCGACGAACTGGCGGAGGCTTTCGACGCGCCGGCTGTCAAGCAAGCCATGGCGGCTGCGGCTGCCGCCTTTACTGAGAGTTGATCGGGATCGCTTTCCATCGGAAGGTGCGTTCCGGAGTTGTGACTTTTCACCTGCTCGCTCGGTTTGTCGTTCTCTGGAGTTCCCCTGAGTTCCCCCGAGTTCCCCTGAGCCCATTGTGGGAACTCGGGGGAACTTAGGGGAACTCAGGGAACTATCTCATGAAGGACAAAAGAGGTACCAATGCCACGACACGACGGGCGTGCTCCCGATGAGATGCGCCCGGTCGAAATCATACCCAACTACTTGAAACACGCTGAGGGGTCCGCCTTCATCAAGATGGGCAACACCTGGGTGCTGTGCGCCGCCAGCGTGGAGGAGCGCGTGCCGCGCTGGGTGTTGAACAGCGGCCATGGCTGGGTGACGGCCACGTACAATCTGCTGCCGCGATCAACCCACGACCGTACCCGGCGCGAGCGTCAGGGGGCAGGCGGGCGAACTCAGGAGATCGAGCGGCTTATCGGGCGCAGTCTGCGGGCGGCCGTCAACCTATCGGCGCTGGGGGAACAGATGATTACCGTGGACTGCGACGTCATCCAGGCCGATGGTGGGACCCGCACGGCGTCCATCACCGGTGGGTATGTAGCCCTGGCCATCGCGCTGTACAGGCTGATTGCCCAGCGGGCCGTCTCGCGCAAGGTCATCCAGCACAGCATCGCGGCTATCAGTGCCGGCGTGGTTCAAGACCGGGTTCTTTTGGACCTGGACTACCAGGAGGACTACGAGGCGGCCGTGGATTTCAACGTGGTCATGACCAGCCAGGGTAACCTGGTCGAGGTGCAGGGGACGGCCGAGGGGAAGCCGTTCTCACCCCAGGTGATGGACGAGCTGGTCGAAGTCTCCTGGAAGGGCATCCAGGAGTTGCTGGCAATTCAGCAGGAGGCATTGAGACAGACTCTTGGCCGCTAGACAAACCACGCCGGCCCGGTGCCCTGAGTGCAGCGCTTTCGTGGCCGCCGGTGCGGAGACGTGCAAGCGGTGTGGCGCGGTGCTGAGCCAGCCGGCGACCCATCGTGAGACCTATGCCCGAGACCGACGTTGGTCATCCACACTGGCTACGGCGCTGGAGACGTTGCTCATTGTTGCCATTCTCGGCTCCCTCATCGGAGCCATCTGGATGATGCGCCCGGAGGAGCCAACACAGCCGGCGGCGCTTCCAGGTCCCAGACCCACGCCCACACCGTTGCCTACCTCCACCGCGACCTTCACACGCACACCAACGCCCACCTCAACCGCGACACCAACGATCACGCCGACGCCAACCCCTTCGTTCTATGTCCACGTCGTTGAAGCGGGTGACACGCTGATTGCCATCGCGCTGAAATACGGCGTCCTGCTCGATACGATTCTGGACGCCAACGACTTAAGCGAGGACGACCTTCTCCACATCGGGCAGAAGTTGATCATCCCCCTCGGGCCTGAGGTTGACCTGCCGACAGCCACAGCGACGCGGCTCCCCAGCACCGGATTCAACATCATTACCCACACCATTCAGGCCGGCGACACCCTGTTGGGTATCGCTCTCCTATACGACACGACTGTCGCAGACATTGTGGAGGCAAATGGGCTATCCGGCCCGGACGAGATCCTGAACATCGGTGATGTGCTTGTGATCCCTTCGGAAGCTGCGATACCGACACCGGTCACGCCGACGCTTACCCCCACGGCGACGCCCACGCAGACGCCGCTTCCCAGCCCAACACCTGCGGAGCCAAGTCCCACGCCGCGCTTTACGCTGCCGGCCCCGCTCCTCCTGGCTCCGCCCAACGATGCGCTGATCGAAGGCGAGACGACTCTGCTGAACTGGGCATCCATCGGCATCCTGGGTGACGACACCTGGTATGTAGTGCGGATCCACACTGCTCGCAATGGAGAGCCGGAAGTCACGCGAGAGGCGTGGGTCAAGTCAACTTCGTGGCGTGTTCCAGAAGACGTGGCGCCGGAGACCGGCACGACCCAGCGTTACCGATGGGATGTCACGGTAGCCCAGCGGACCGGGGAGGAGGCCGGCAAGGACTTGAGTCCGCGCAGTGAGATTCGGACGTTTCGGTGGCGGAGGTAGCGTGTGGGGGGAATAGCAGTTATCTGCCGAAGAACAACTCCCACCACGCCCGCCAGGGCTCGGTTGGCATAGGGGATGCCGGCTGCTCCCGCAGGCGGGTCTCTTGAGCGGCTGTCGCGCCCTCATCCGGGAACATGGGGACGACGACCTGGTCGCCGGGCCGGCTCATTTTGTATTCCTCTCTGGCTGCCTGCTCCACGTAGGCATCTGTCTGGACGAACGCTTTCTGCGCTTCCAGATCGGCCACCTGCTCCTCCAGCGAAATTACCTCCGCTTGGAGGCCCGCTTTCGTATTCCGCAACTGGAAGCCGACAAGCGCGACTTTCCCGAAGCCAACGATGAAATAGCCGGCCAGGATGAGGCCGATGAAGGCCAACACCCGCGCGAGGGAGAGTGATGAGAGGCCTTTCTTGCGAGCCATGATGCGCTCCTTGTGGTTGGGCAGGGTAAGAGAACGGGCCCCGGCAATCTGCCAGAGCCCGCAACTGGTGCCCAAGGAAGGATTCGAACCTTCACGGGCATAAAGCCCACTGCGCCCTGAACGCAGCGCGTCTACCAGTTCCGCCACTTGGGCTCAAGCGCAATACCAAGTTTACCACGATCGCGGTTGACCGTCAAGTTCGCGATTGTCATCCCATCCCGCCGGCCTGGAAGTTATAGATCGAACTCCGGTGTAGGCTGAGGTGCCGGCCCCTCGAAGAAGGGCTCGCGGGCCGGCCCCAGAATGTGCACGGCTGACTGCTTGATAGCCACCGTCCACTGTTTCTGGTAAGCGATCCCCAGCCGGCGATAGGCGTGGCTGGACAGCTCAATTTCCAGATCGATGAACGCACGCGTCCTGCCGGAGTTGGAGGGTGTCCATGTCGAAGGATCGTCGATGCAGTAAAACAAGGTGTAGTACGTACCGTGATCCAATTCATCCACGATGTACCCGGTGAGTTGAACCTCGCGCTCGGGCCGATGTGCGCTTCGCTCCGGCTGGAGCAGGGTGACTTGCTCTGGCCGTACGCAACAGTCGAGGCGGGTGCCCACAGCATAGAGGGCCGGCGGTGCCCACAGCGTCGCGCGTCGGGTGGCGATGCGCAGGCCATCGTCGCCGGCATAGACCACCCGGCCACTGAAGATGTTCTTGGCTCCGGTGAAACGCGCTACGGTCCGATTGGCCGGCCGCTGGAGGATTTCGCGGGGTGACCCGATCTGCAGAACCTGCCCGTCGTTGTAGACAGCCATCTGGTCGGCCAGTATATGGGCTTCTTCCAGATCATGCGTTACAAACAGGATGGGCAGATCGAAATGTTGTTTGACCTCCACCAGGTCCCGCCGGAGCCGGCTGCGGAGTGGTGTGTCCAGCGCCGCGAAGGGCTCGTCCAGCAGCAGCACGCGGGGCTGTGTGACCAGTGCTCGAGCCAGGGCAACCCGCTGCTGCTGTCCGCCCGACAGCCGGTCGGGCCGACGATCCCCCAACCCCTCCAGCCGCATCATCTCTAGCATCTCACCCACAATCTGCTGCTTCTCACGCGCAGAATGGCCGGTCAGCCCGAAGGCGATATTCTCGGCGACGGTCAGGTGGGGGAACAGCGCGTAGTCCTGCATGACGTAGCCCACGCGCCGGCGCTGCGGCGGCAGATTGATTCCGCGCACGCTGTCGAACACACATTCGCCGTTGATGGCGATGTG
>CAZHMV010000099.1:0-15326 GCA_964532665.1 uncultured Anaerolineales bacterium | reverse complement strand
GCAGATTGATTCCGCGCACGCTGTCGAACACACATTCGCCGTTGATGGCGATGTGACCGGCGTCGGGCGTCAGCAGCCCGGCCACCGCCTGGAGTGTCATTGTCTTGCCGGCACCCGACGGTCCAAACAACACCGTCAGACCCGTGTCAACCTCGAGCTCGACGTCCAGGGTGAAAGCGTCCAGGCGTTTCTGGATACGGACTTGTAACATCGCAAAACCATGAACGGATAGGCAGATAAGCCCAACAGTGCGAAGTGAAACGTGAAACGTGAAACGTGATGAGCGGTTTACGCAGGAATCCTCACGTTTCACGTTTCACGTTTCACGCTATCTTATTCCACCACAAGCCGCGTCGCGTGCCGGGCCACGATGACGAGCACCATGGCGACCACCGTCATGAGCACGACCATCACATTGGCCTCCGCCTGCCGGCCGGCCTGAACGAGATCGTAGATGGCGATGGCCATGGTCTGGGTGCGGTGGGGGATGTTGCCAGCCACCATCAGCGTCACGCCAAACTCGCCCAGCGCCCGGGCGAAGGCCAGCACCATGCCGGCCAGGATGCTGCGCCAGGCCAGGGGCAGCGTCACCGTCCAAAAGATACTGGCCTCCGACCGGCCCAGGGTCCGGGCCATGTCCTCCAGCCGGGGGTCCACGCTCTCGAAGCCGGCCCGCGCCGCCTGCACCAGGAGCGGGAACGACGCCACAGAGGCAGCCAGAGTTGCCCCCCGCCAAGTGAATACCAATGGCCAGCCGAGGCCGGCAAAGAACCGCCCGAGCGGGCTCTGCTGGCCCAGCGCGACCAGCAGGTAGTATCCCAGGACCGTCGGGGGCATCACCAGCGGTAGCGTGGTCAGCGCATCCAGCAGGCTCTTGCCACGGAACTCACGGCGCGCCAGGACCCAGGCAACGAGCAATCCGACCACCAGGGACAGGAGTGTGGCCACTGTAGCCACGCGCAGCGAGAGCAGCAATGGAAACCAGTCGATGGTGGGCATGTCAGAACTCTCCTGGCAGCAGGAAGCCGTATTTCTTCATGATGGGCCGGCCCTGCGGGCCGTTCACAAGCTCGATAAAGGCACGGGCAGCCTGCTCGTTGGGGCTGCCCCGGATCACCGCCAGCGCCTGATTCAGGGGCTCATGCAGGCTGGCATCGATCAGCGTCCAACTGACCTCGGGAACGTTGGCGATGGACAGAGCGACGATGCCGGCCGGGGCGTTACCGGTTTGCACGAATTGCAGGGTCTGGCGCACGTTCTCGCCGTACACCAGCTTTGGCTGGAGTTGGTCCCACACGCCGGCGCGCTGGAGCGCCTGTTTGGCTGCCAGACCATAAGGCGCATGGCCGGGGTTGGCAATGGCTACCTGTGAGATCGATGGATCCAGCAAATCCTCGAGCATCGTAGCCTTCACGCCGGCATTTTGGTTCACGGCCAGCACGATTCGCCCCTGGGCATAGAGTTGCTGGGTGTCTGGAATGATCAGCCCCTTCTCTCGCAACCTATCGATGTAGGCAACGTTTGCGGCCGCAAACAGGTCAAAGGGCGCTCCGTTCTCGATCTGGGTTGTCAGGTTGCCGGTCGAGCCGAAGGAGAAAGTGACGTGCCGGCCTGTCTGCTGCTCAAAGAGTTGCCCGATGTCGGTGAAAGCGAATTGCAGATCGGCTGCGGCGGCGACGAGCAGTTCGTTGCCGCGTGCTGCTGCCGGCGTGGGGGTTAGGCCGGCCGGTTGCGCCGTGCAAGCGGTGAGCAGAAACAGGCCAGGGCCGAATATTGCCAGCCACGCTGTCAGATGCTTCCAGGTGTACGTCATGCGAAAAGGATGTGTTCCACGCGAACAGTTCACGAGGGGGGCGACTAGGTCGGCCTGATTCGCTGGTAACGGACTGTCTCATCTTTCATGGATAGAGTATACGCCTGGTTGACGAAGCTGGCAAACTGGTAGCGGCTGCCGGCGGTTGAAACCGCGCCTACGGCTGCGAAGTCGGCCTTCGCCGACTGGGACCCGAACCGACGAAGGTCGGTTTCGCAAAGGTTGCCGCGAATTCATTCGCCAGGAACGAAACTGCCGGGTAGTTACGACATTCCTCTCGTTTTCAGCGCATGACCGGCACCAGGTAGAACGTGTGGGACCGCCGGCCAAACAGCCGGCCTTTATCCACACTCATCGCCACGTTGCCGGCACCATCCACTGCCTGGACGACGAAGTCCAGCGTGTCGGGCTCGAAGAAGGGCATCAGCGCCTGCCACGAGAACCCCTCGACGAGTTGGAGTTCCGCTGTCTCCCACTCGCCGTCCCCTGTGGTGTACGTGACGACGACCCGCTCAATGCCACTGGGATCCGTCACATCGACCCAGAACTCAGCGCCCAGGGCTGTCTTTTCGTAATGCACCTGCCAGATGGTGGGCGGTGTCCAGTCAGGCGACGTGGAGTAGTAAAGGTCGTAGGTCAACGAATCATAGCGCCGCTCGACGCCATAGGTGAGTCCTGACGCAGGGTGATCGTTCTTAAACTGGCCGGGGATGACCACCAACTGCTCCGACGTTCCGTCGGCCGTTTGGAGTCGGTTGATGGTGTGGAGGCGGGCCGGCGCCCAGAGATCGAAGGGGAAAGCCGGCTCCGGGCCTGTGGTGTCGGTCAGCGGGCGGGTGATGACCGGGTCGAAGTTGTGAAACTCGGTGTACGTGGCGGTGACCCACAGTGCGCCGTGGGCGGCGAGCTCCGGCTCCTGGATGCCCCAGGTGAAGCGCGGCTGAACGGGCCGGCCAGGCCGGCTGATGGTGCCGTCGTCGGCCGCGAAGTAGTCGCCGGCCGGCGTGTTAACGTGCTCGAACCCTGGTGCCAGGTGCACCGTGCGCTTGTATAAATCGCTCCCCACCGCCTCCATGGACTCTTCCGTGACCTGCTTTGGGTTGCCGGAGGGTAGCGCCAGCTCGGGGACGGTGATGTGAAGAGACGGGATGCCGAAAAGCGTGGCCTCGATCAGTGCTTTCTCATGATACAGCCCGAAGGAGGCCGGCCCGGCTCCGCGGAAGAAGCGCTGCTTGGCCCGCATTAGCGCTGTCCCCACGGTGACGTCCGACGTGCGCGTGAGTTCCTGGGTGAAATAGGTCATGAGCAGTTCAGAGAAATCGTCAGCCTGAGCCACGCCGTAGCCGTAGCCGGTGTTCGTCACGCTCGATGCACCTCGTCCACTCAAAGCCTGGCTGAAGTCGAGCCGATCCGAAGCGGCGGCCCACTGATCAGGTACGTTCAAGCCGGCGTGGGAACCAATTGATAGGAAGAGAGATTTCCTCAACTCACCACCCACCTCGGATATCGCTTCGGCCGTCAGGGAGCCGCCGCTCTGGTCCGGGGACGTGGCTTCATTGTGTGAGAAACGTGCGTTGGCCACGCTCACGTCGTGGTGCGTGTTCAACAAGCTATCGCGCAGGTCGGACCCCGTCCATCCTGTGGCAATCATGCTGTCCACGTTGACGCCGGCGCTCCGCAGGAGGTCCGCGATCTGCGCGGAGCAGCCGCCTGAGAAGTCATAGCCCAGGACCAGGCCGGTTCGCAGCGAGAGGTCGCCATCCATTTCCTGGAACGAGTCGATAGCATCAACGATTTCCTGTGGCGTCTCGACCAGCCGGCCAATGGGGCGGTCCGGCACGAAAAGCTGCCGGCCGCGCCATGCAAGGGGTTCGTCGTCCACGTAGAAGTCATCCGTCAGAATGTAACCCTGTTCCAGAGAGCTGTAGAAGGGCGAGTTCGGACTGGCATCAACCTGGGAGAGGTAGTCCGACTCATTGGCGATGTTTACCTCATCGGGAACACGGCGGAACGGAATAATGTCGTCGTTTCCAACGATCAACACCTGCCGGATGGTTGGATATTCCTGGCGAAGCTCGTCGATGTGCTGTTTGATGGCCTCCGTGACGCGGTTAGCGGCTTCGGGGTCGCAGGCATCGTCGTCCCAGGCAGCGTAGGCAGCCGCGACTTCGGGATTATTCTCCACGGGCTCGATGATCCCATTCACGTCGGGTCTATCCGCCAAACCCCTGAGCGCCATTAGCAAGAGGTCCGTCGACCCTGGCCCATTGCCATAGTAGGCATCCGTGCGCCGCTTGTTGACCAGGATCAGCGTCTCGGGTGTCGCGCCGGCGGTCCAGCGGGCGACGATCACACCCGGCGGATGGGGTAGCTCGACGGTGCAGTGCCGGCTGTCGCCGGGGGAGTCGATTTCGATCTGCAGGGTGTAGGGGCGAGGCAAGGCGGGGATCAGGTTGGGTTGCCTGGAGGCCGCCAATCCGCCTTGCCTCGCCCCTACACTTGCCCCTACATCCTGTGCATCTCCCGAATGCGCGCCGTTGTACCCCTTCACCAGGACATAGTACCAGCCTGGTTGATAAAACACACTCGTCGTGACCACTTCCGACGCCAGGCCAGGATGGGCAGAGATGTCACGTACCGCACGCGCATCCTGGAGTGTGCCAATATCACCGAGTTCCGCAGGTGCTTGAAGCCGGCCCGTCTGGTTTAAGTCTCCGAAGTCGGTCAGGGTTCGGATGTCTGGGAGACTGTCGGCGATGCCGGCCGGGTCACTCAGCAACGCCAGGTCGTAGTCCGCCGGCGGATTGGGCATGGTAATGCGCAGCATGGAGCGGGGTTTCTCGACGTAAACCTTGAACCAGTCCAGGTCGCGCTCATGGCTGATATACGACTGGTGGACGCCCCGCTCCAGCGGCACGGCGAGGGTCCAGTCGTCGTTGGGCTCGTCGGTGTCGGTGCGGCCGCCAGGAGGCGGGGTGGGCGTCGGCGGGACGAAGCCGGCAGTGGGGGTGGGGCCGGCAGTGCGGGTCGGCGACGGCGTCCAGGTTGGCCCCCGGGTCGCCGAAGGGGAGGGAGTGGCCGACGGTGTTGGCGACGGTGTTGCCGTCGGCGGCGTAGTCGGCGTGAAGGTGGCCGTGGGGGATGGCGTGGCGGTCGGGGATGGCGTACGGCTGGGCGTCGGCGATGGGGTGAGCGTCGCGGTGGGCGTGGCGGTTGGGGTGAGCGTCCACGTGGGGGTGGCTGTGTCGGTGGGAGTGGCACTGGGTGACGGCGTCAACGTCCAGGTGGCCGTCGGGGGCGGTGTAACGGTCACCTGGCCGATGGTGAGTGCTCGGGAGGCGCTGCCGGCGATCACCTGGCCCAGGTTATCCAACGCTTCCACCCGCCACCGATAGACACCGTCGCTGTAGGTTGCTTTCGCCAGATCACCCGGGTAGGGCGTGTACTGTGTTGCATCGGTCGTGATCTGATCGTAGAGGATCGTGAAACGGTGCCCTGAGTTTATCGAAGAGTCGGGGCCGGTGTTCACGGTGAGCCGATAGCGATACGCGCCGGCCACCGGGGACCACCTGAAAGTGGGTGCAATGAGTTCGACGGCGCCATCGGCCGGGGCCACGAGATTCAGTGGTGTGTCCTTCACGAAGGAAGCAACATCACTGGTTGCCAGCTTCGCGTCATCGCTGCCCAGCGCCTCGACCTTCCAGAAGTATGTGCCGTTGGCGTAGGTGTCCGGTTTATCTACCGCCAGGCCGTAGGGGATGTAGCTCGTGTTGCCAAGCCAGACGGTATCCCAGACTGGTTCAAATTCAGCGTTGGTGCTCACGGTCAGCGCGTAGTGGTGCACCCCGGCCATACCTTCCCACTGAAATGTCGGATCTCCGCTCACTTCTGTGCCATTAACCGGTGCGAGCAGGTTGACGGTTGCCGCCTTCGTGAAGCGTCGTTCTTCACTCACCACATCCGTGCCAGATGGGATGATGGCCCGGACGCGCCAGTAGTAGATGCCGTTCGCATAAGTGATTTGTCGTTGCCCTCCCGGGAGAGCCAGACTGCTCGGGGAAATATCGCTAAATGGGGTGTAGCTGTTGTAGCGGGTACTGACCTCATCGTAGAGGGAGTCGAAAGATGGGGCCGTGGAAACCTCCAGGACATAGCCGGCAGCGCCTTCGATCCGTTGCCAGCGAAACTGGGGGTCTGCCTGAAGGACTGCGTCAGGCTCCGGCGATTGAAGTTCCAGGGTTTCGACGCCGCCCGGCGAGGTCAGGGCGAAAGAGCCGCCCTCCGCCCAGGCACCGGTGAATCCGCCGGCATCCCGGGCACGGACGCGCCAGTAGCGAGTCTGAGTACCGAAGGAGACGGAGACCGGCGTGATGCTGGTGTTGGCGGTGTCGGCTTCCCACAACGGCGTCCCGCTGAAGTCCGACACGGCCGACACCTGGATGTTGTACGAGGCTGCGCCGGCCACCCTATCCCAGAAAAAGGTGGGGGTTGAGCCCTCTGGCCCGACCAGGTTCTGCGGCGTTCCGATGGTACGAGTGAGATGGCGTACCGGGGTGGCGCGGCCCCCGTTGCCTCCCGGTGCACGACCACGCACACGCCAGTACAGGTCGCCGACACCGATGGGGAACGGCGGAATAATGGAGATGTCCGATGTGGTGGCGGACCACACGGTGTCGCTGAAGGCCGGGTCGGACGCCACTTCGATCTGATAGGATTGGGCGCCGGCTGCGGCAGTCCATTCGAACCGTGTCGGCTGTTCGGCGGTGAGCGTAGCGCCGTCGGCGGGGGCTATGAGGGCCGGCACGCCGATCTGATAGGCGAACTGGCTCTGGCTCCAGGCACTCTGGTGCCCGTCGGCATCGACAGATCGCACCTGCCAGGACAGGTCTCCCTGCGGGATGTTGCTGATGTTGCGCGGTGTGATGGTCGTGAAGTGAGTCGTGGCCACCCAGACCGCCGGTTCGAGAGGTATGCCGCCTTGCATTTCTCGAACCTCGATCTCGTATTCTGTTGCCTCCGGGACCGGGTCCCACGCGAATGTCACGGTCGTGACAGTTGCGCCCGGCACGGGACTGCGCAGAGCGGGGGGCTCCAGGGTTTGGGCGAGGCCGGGATGGGGAACGGACAGGCTGGCGAACAACAAGACCAGCAAGGCAATGGCCGGCGTGACGGGGGCAGGGAACCGTCTCATCAGAAATCCATCCTTTGGTTCTGGGTTACTACTCAGCCACCCTCCCGCAGGTTGCGATGCGCAATGGTTTTGCATCCGAAAAACGGTCCTGAAGCAGCGATTCTCGGCCAGAAAGGCTCCAAACCTGCGGGAGGGTGAGTATCACGATTCTGGCTAAAAACTGTCAGGAGACCAGCACATGGTGGCATCTGCCAGAATGATGCAACAAACGGTGTCACGAAACTATGAGAGGGGCGTGTGATTGGAGATTGGAGATTGGATATTTTCAATCTCCAATCTCTAACCTCCAATCTCCGATCTCTAATTTCTATTGATCCAGCAATGACAAGGCTTGATTGATGGGAACGATGACCGTGGCGCGGTTGAGCTGCGGGTAGCCCAGAGCATCCAGGACACGTGGATCGGTGAGCAGGGCATCCACAATGCCGATGAGTTCGCCGTTCTGGTTGATGACCAGCCCACCGCTGGAGCCCTGGCCGGCGTAGGCGTCGGTGATGATGTATCTCCGTTCACCTCCTACCGTCAGCAGATCGATCACAACCCCTCCCTCAAAAGATAGCTCCCCTTCCAACTCGGCCGGATAGCCGACCACGTACACGGTATCGCCAATCTGCAAGGTGTCCGAATCACCGATGGGCACCGATCTCAAAGTGCGCGAAGTGGTTGGCACGAGGCGCAGCAAAGCCAGGTCCCGCGCCGGCAGTGCACCGACGATCCTGGCAGTGAGCTTACGGGGGAGGTCAAGTTGAATCATGCTGCCCCGGGGCTGTCCCGTCAGTGGTCGAGCAACCACGTGATAGGCGGTCAGCAAGGTATCGCCGTTTCGCCCAATTACGCTGCCCGTGCCCTGGAAGACTGCACCCAAACCGCTGACCAGCAGCCGAACAGCAGCCCGCCTGGCCAGACTCACTGCGCTGAATCGCAGGGGTTTCGCCTTCGGAATTGGGCTCAGGTCGATAGAACTTTGCCGAAGAAACGGCGGGAATCGAATGGTCGTTTCGGCGACGGACGCGCCGGCGCAGGATGGAATGACCAGGCGTTGGTTAGCGTAGATGAGGTTGACGTTCTGGATGTCGTTTAGCAATGCCAGGCGTTGGACAGTCGTGTCGAATCTCTGGGCAATGCCCGAGAGCGTATCACCGGATCGAACCGTGTAGATGCAGGCTTCGGCGTGGGCCGGCGGTGCGAGGCCGACCAGCGTTACGAGCCAGGTCAATGCAATCAGCGTACCAAAAAACAGTTGTCGCCAGCCGTTGTGCGAATCACTATGCTGCTTCATCCTTCTATCATCTCCAACAACGTTGCCTCACTGATCATCGGGGTTCCCAGCTCCTGGGCAGTGTCGTACTTCGTTCCGCCAGGGTTCTCGCCGACAACCAGATAGTTCGTGTTACGGCTGACGCTGCCGGTCACCCGGCCGCCGTGTTGCTCAATCAACGTTGTCATCTCCCGTCGTGAGCGTGAGAGCGTTCCGGTGATGACGAACGTCAGCCCTTCCAGTGGGCCGGCCAGGGCCTGTGGTTCCTCCTGGCGTCGAGTGTTGACGCCGGCTGCTTTCAGTTTCTCGATCACCCGCCGGTTGTGCTCCCGGCCGAAGAACTCGGTGATGCTGCGGGCGATGACCGGGCCAATACCCTCGATCTGGGCCAGCTCCTCTTCCGAGGCAGCCATGAGATCGTCCAGAGAGTCGTAGTGCCGGACCAGGATGCCGGCCACGATCCCACCCACGTGCCGGATCCCCAGGGCGGTGATCAACCGCTCCAGGGGCCGGCTCTTGGACGCCTCGATGCCATCCAACAGGTTCTGGACCCGCTTCTCGGCAAAGCCCTCCATCGCCAGCAGTTGCTCGCGTTTCTCCTTGAGGGTGTACAGATCGGCGATGTCGTGAATCAACCCTTCTTCGACGAACAACTGGGCCAGCTTTTCACCGAATCCCTCGATGTCCATAGCGCCACGCGAGACGAAGTGCTCGACCCGCCGGATGAGCTGTGCCGGACAGGCAGCGTTCACGCAATACCAGGCCGCTTCTCCCTCCGGTCGAACTGCCGGCTGGCCACAGGCGGGGCACGTCTTCGGGAACTCGAAGGGCGGCTCGTCCCCGGTGCGCAGGTCGGTCAGCGGATACAGAACCTGCGGGATCACGTCGCCGGCGCGCCTGATCACCACCGTATCACCCTTTCGGATGTCGCGCTCTTTGATGTAGTCCTCGTTGTGCAACGTCGCGGTTGTCACCGTCACACCGCCAACCCGAACCGGCTCCATGATGGCGTAGGGGGTCAGCACGCCGGTGCGCCCCACGTTCACGCCGATGTGGAGCACGCGAGTTACAGCTTCCTCCGACGGCGCTTTGAAGGCAATGGCCCAGCGCGGCGCTTTGCCGACGGCTCCCAATCGCTCCTGCAGCTCAAAGCTGTTTATCTTGATGACGACGCCATCGGCCTGGTAGTTGAGCTGATCGCGTCGGTCGAGCCAGTCTTGGGCGTAGGCGATAGCCGCTTCCAGGTCGTCGAACAGCCGGCAGTCGGGACTGACCGGAAAGCCAAGCTCTTGCAGGTAGTTTAGCGTCTCCCACTGGCTGAGGAGTTCCACGCCTTCGACCGGTCCCACGCCGTAGGCCCAGAAGCTCAGCGGCCGGCGGGCGGTCACCGATGAGTCGAGCTGGCGGACGGAGCCGGCGGCGGCGTTGCGCGGGTTCGCAAACGTCTTCTCGCCGCGCTCTTCTTGCCGGCGGTTGAGCTCGTGGAAGGCGTCGATGGGCATGTAGACCTCGCCCCGCACTTCAAGGGATGCAGGGGGACGGAGGTGCTGGGGGGCAGAGGTGCTGGATTGAGCTGTTTCTTGCTCCTCCGCTCCTCTGCTCCGCTGTTCCCCTGCTCCGCTGTCTCGCGGAACAGGAATCCGCAGCGGAATCGCCCGAATCGTCCGCAGATTGACAGTCACGTCCTCTCCAACGTAGCCGTCGCCTCGGGTGGAACCTCGTACATAGACGCCGTTCTCGTAGGTCAGTGCTATGGCCAGGCCGTCAATCTTGGGCTCGACAGTGTATTCAAGTTGGATGTCTTCAGGCAGCAGCCGGCCAATGCGCTGCCGCCACTCGCGCACCTCTGCGGCGTCGAAGGCGTTGTCCAGGCTCAGCATCGGTTCGGTGTGCTGCACTTTCTCGAACCGATCCAGGGCCGGCGCTCCCACGCGTTGCGTCGGTGAGTCGGGTGTCACCAGTTCGGGATGTTCTGCCTCCAGCTTCTGGAGTTCACGCATCAGTGAGTCGTAGGCGGCATCGCTGATGACGGGATCGTCAAGGACGTGGTACCGGTAGCCGTGGTAGCGAATCTCGTCCCGCAGCCGCTCGATTCGCTGTGCAACATCTTCCCGCGTCTGTTCGCGCGTCGTAGCCATGGAGTCCGTTTCCGTTTTAGATGGATTATCGGATGGAAATCTTAGGTTGAATTGTAGCACAAAGTGGGGAACCGAAAAAAGGAAAACTAGCAATCACTCACCAAGTATGCTATAATAGGCACAGATCAAGGAACACCAGCATGGGTGAAATCAACTACATCATTGACCTCACACCTGACGGACGGAATCGTTATCGGCATCGTCACGTCTCTGAGAGGGGAGTAGTCTTGGAGTTCAGAGTGCAGTATGAAGCATATCTGCAAGGTGCCTGGCACACAATTGTGAGATATGATACAGCTCATGGTTTTGCTCATCGTGATGTCCTACACCCAGATGGTACGGAGAGTAAGACGGCTTTCCGGTACTGGGACTACGGTGACGTTCTTACCTTTGGAGAGCGAGATCTGAAAAACAACTGGGAATTGTACCGACAGGCGTACGAGGCCGAATTGATCAAACTGCGAAAGGGTGAGCAGAATGGCGACAATGACTGAGCGAGAAATCATGGAGAAGAATATTACCCTGAGTTTTGAGTTCAGCCTTTATGTCATGGAGCACCCTGAATTTGCTGAGCGGATTCCTGAAGGTGCCCGAGTTGTACTGCTTCCCAAGAATGATCCGGAGTTGAGCCGGATCAATCGCGGGTTGGTTACAAGGGCTCAGGCCATAGATGATGATCCCGCTCGACCTGTCGTATACGTCGAGTTCGAACGGCTGCGGCCGGCCCGCTCTCGTTTGGTAGGTCCTCGTGTCTTGGCCATGTAAGCGATCACAAACAAGCATCAGATGGGAGCCAGGAATAGACGCCACTACCATCAGTTCCCCCAACTCCTCTGAGTTCCTTGTAAGTTCCTCTTTCTGCTCCTCATTCCCAGGCCGCTAACTCTTAGCTGAATGCAACCACTCTTCATAGAGATCATCTAATTGCCGGCCGGCGGCCTGTTCAAATGCGTTCAGCAGATCGTCCGGGGTGGCGATCTTGTACTTTTCGGCCTGGTAGTACGTCTGCAAGGCCCTGAAAAAGGCGTCGTCGCCGATCTCGTCGCGGACAGCCTGGAAGAAGAGAGCGCCTTTCAGATAGACGATGGTGCCGTACTGGGCCTGGTGCTCCGGCTGGTCCCAGTATCTCAGTGGACGGGTGATCAGGTCATCTTGACCTTTTTCGACCGCCTGATCGTAGCCTTGCTGCCACTGTTGCAGGTTCTGCTGGAAAGCGCCCGGCCCTTTCTCATCCTGAAAATACACGGCCGAGGAGAAGGTGGTCAGTGCCTCATCCAGCCACGGTTCATCGATCACGTCATTCCCCACCACGTTGTACCACCATTGATGGGCGACTTCGTGGGCAGTCGCGACCTCAAAGAACGGGTTGGTGTAGTTGTCATAGAGGAAGTCACCGATGAGGACGATGCCTGGAAACTCGACGCCGGCTGCGTTTTTCATCGGCGCGTCCACAACATCCAGCTCGACGTAGGGGTAGGGACCGAAGCGCCGCTTGTAGGTCCGCACAGCATCGACGGCAACCTGCAAGCTGCTCTGACCGCCGGCCTGGTTCCCCGGCAGATAGTACGAGTTGACCGCGATGCCATCCAGCGAGCCGGTCGCTTTCTGGAAGTCGGGGCTCAGGATCATGAAAAAGTCGCGGGCCGGCCCGCTCACATACCGGTAGCGGGTTGTGCCGTTGAGGACCTGCTGACTGACGGCGACACCCGTGGCAGCCAGGACGAGGTCGCTCCGCGTGGTGACGTCCACGGTGTAGAATGCTGCATCGCTGTACACCGAATCGCCGACAGCCGAAGTCGGGTCCAGGTTCCAGCCTTCGTCGTCGAAGACCGCCAGGATCGGGTACCAGCCGGCGAGGGCCATCACGCCATCCGCGAAGTTGTAGATGCCATACCCCGACTGTTCGCCCGACCCGCCGAAGTCGCGGGGTACGGTTCCCTCGAATTCCAGCGCGAGTTGGGTGGATTTGCCGCGTTTCAGGATGGCCGGCAGCCGCACCTGCAGCACCGTGTCCTCCAGCGAAAGCGCCGGTTCAACGGTCTCCCCATCCACCGTCACGCTGCTAACGGTCAATGAGCCGTTGCCGTAGCTGCGTCCGCCGTTGGGGAACAGCCGAAAGTACAGCCTGTCCAGCGGTGTCCGCTCGGTGTTGGTGAAGTCCACGACCTCCCGGCCTTTGAAGGACAGGTTGTTGTACTCAATGGTCACGTCGATCGCGTAGCGAGTGAGGTCGCTGAGGGTTGCCAGATCTCCCTGAGCGTCTGGAAGCATGGCCTGGGCTTGCGCCTGGGCTGGGGATAGCTGGATGGCTGGAGATGGCTGGATGGCTGGAGATGGCTGGGGGGTGGGAGATGGCTGGATGGCTGGAGATGGCTGGATGGCTGGAGATGGCTGGGTGGCTGGGGATGGCTGGGTGGCTGATGATGGCTGGATGGCTGGTGGTTGCAGCATCTGGCAGCTACCTGCGACCAGCAACAGCGATAGCAAGACGATACTCCAGCGTCGTGATTTCATTCGGTGTGTTCCCTTTTTCTGATCACTGTTCACTGTTCACTGACAACTGCTCGTCGTAAAGCGCCTGGTAGACTGCGTACTGCTCCATGGTCCGGCGGACGTACTCCCTCGTCTGATCCAGGTGGATCGAGGCCACGAGCATGTCCAGATCGTCGGTGAGGCTCTGCCAGCGCCGGCCATTCCCGGGTCCGCCGTTGTACGCCGCCAGGGCCAGGATCGGTTCCCCAAAGGTCTCCATTTGCCGGCCCAGGTACCAGACACCAAACTCGATGCTGCGATACGGTCGGTACAGCATCTCGACGTCGAAGTCTGGAACGCCCAGCTTGCCGGCGATGAACCACCCGGTCGATGGGATAACCTGTGTGAGGCCGCGCGCACTGGCAGAGGACTTTGCCGTCGGGTTGAAGCGGCTTTCCTGACGGATGAGCGCCGCCAGCAGACGTGGATCCAGCCCGTAGGGCTCCGCTTCACCTCTGATGAGTTCAACGTAGTCGATTGGATAGGCCAGGCGAGCGATCTCCACCGGGGCTTCGAGCGGCGACGTGCCAGTCAGGATGAGCGCGCGTTCAGCACTGGCAATGGACAGATGCCGGCTCATCGGATCGTCGAGCAGCACGGCCAGACGCGCCAGGTGGGCCGGCAGCCCCCAATAGGCGTCACGCAGCGCCTTCAGCTCCGCCAGCCCCTCGTCGCGCAGCCCCACCGCCAGCAGGGCATGCCCCCGCCGATACCGCTGGTCGGCCTGGAGCCGGCGGTCAATCTCGGCTAGCGCTTCGTCAGTCACCCGAAGCCAGGCTGACACCGGGTGGCGAGCCACAGCCGACTGTTCAACGCTTGTGGGTGTCAGCTCGCCGAGCAGCGCCCGGGCTCGCAGTCCGTCGAAATTCAGCGGCGCGATCCTGGCAGCCGTGGTGAAGTCCTCTGCGGCTGCGTCGGCGTCGCCCAACTTCTGAGCGACCTTGCCGGCCCAGAGCAGGGCGCGGGCGCGAACCTCGGCGGTTTTGGCACGACCGGCAGCCAGTTGCCACGCTTCGCGGGCAGCCGCGTAGTCGCCGTCCAGGTAGGGGAGAATGCCGGCCCGGAAGCCGGCCTCTGCGCCCACATCACCGTGCGGATACTGCTCGACAATGGTGCGATAGATTCCGGCGGCCTCTGTTCGCCGGCCCAGGCCCTCCAGCACGCGCGCCGCTTCCCACAGGGCGTTATCGGCCAGGGGGTCGCCAGGGTTCGTGCGGGCAAATTCGCGGAAGGTGGAAATCGCTGCGTCGGCGTTGCCCAGTCGTCGCTGCGCCCGGGCCTTGCGCACCCAGGCCGCGCCATACCGCTCATTGCCCGGGTAGTTCTTGATCAGTTGGTCATAGGCGTTGACGGCGGACGACCAGCGCCCCAGCCCCTCGTAGCTGCGACCGAGAAAATACAGGGCATCTCCGAAAGGAGCCGGCTCTCTCACCAGATACCGGGTCAGCGTATCGACGGCGGCTCGATGGTCGCCGTTGTAGTAGTATACCAGGCCCTGGGTCCGCAGGTTCACCGGCTTCTCCAGCAAGAGAAGTTCGCCGAGGGCCATGTACGCGCTGCCTGTGGCCGGGTACCGCTCAACGACCTGCCGGAGGACTCGCACCGCATCGGCTTGTTGGCCGGCGGCCAGGTAGCTCGTGCCGGCCAGTCCCAACAGCCGGGCCTTCTCAGCCTGTCCTGGCGCACGGTCGGCTGCCTGGGCGTACCGCGCGGCAGCCGCAGGGACGTCGTTCTGTGCCAGGGCGATCTCGGCCAGACGTTCGAGGGCAGTCGCGGCCAGCCTGTTATCCGGCGTTTTCTGAGCGACGGTTTCGTATTCGCTGGCGGCCTCGGCGGTGCGCTCCAGGGCCTCCAGTGCCCTGGCGATGCGCAGGCCGGCATGGTCGGCCAGGGTGTCGTCGAGCTGGCGGTAGGCCCGGAAGGCTTCGATAGCGCCGGCCCAGTCCTCCCGCGCGTCCTGCGCCCGGCCAAGCAGGAACCAGGCGGTGGCATCGTCGGGATACCTGACCACGTAACTCGACAAAACCTCGACTGCTGATGCGGGGTCGTCGCTCAACAGGTAGGTCTCGCCGAGGTGAAAGCGGATGGTGCGGGCGTCCTGGTCCGATGGGTGGCCGGCCAGCAGGGCGCGATACCCCTGGATGGCCCGATCGTAGTCGCCATTGCGCTGGAAGGCGAAGGCCTGGTGCCAGTCCTGGATGTCGATGGTGGGGGACGGCGTTGGAGGGAGCGGTGACGGCGTGGCGGTTGGCGGTGGCATGGAAGTGGAACGTTCGCGCGTTGCCCGCGATGTGTTGAGTCCTTCGGTTCCGCTCACGACGGGCCTGTCGAAGGGTTGTGCGTTGGGTGGCTGCGGCGTGAGGGTGACGATGATGGGCTGTGGCGCTCGTGGAC